>CALLXZ010000457.1 GCA_937875605.1 uncultured Moheibacter sp. | reverse complement strand
TTTAATTTAGGTTCTACATTTATTGATATGAATGGAACTGAAATCGGAGAAAATGAATTAGTTTGTGACCAAATTTCCTATAGTATGTTTGTGGATGTAAGTGCTCCGGACGCAACTTTTCAATGGTTCTTTAATGGAAATCCAATTCCCGGCGAAACCAATTCAAATTATACTGCTACAGTTTCGGGAAATTATTCGGTAGAAGTTTTTGCGTATGGTTGTTCGGATACGCAGGAAGTTGACTTGGTTTTCAGCACCTCTCCTACTGCGGTTTCAGGAGAGGATTATGTTTGTACAGAGACGGGTAGTTTTATTTTTAATTTATCGGATTATAACCCAGAAATAGCATCATCGGATAATACATTTTCTTATTATAATTCTCATTTAGGTGCTGAACAAGAAATTGAATCAGATGAAATCACGAATTTTTCAAATTTTGAAGTTTCAACTACCGATGGAGTGGTTGAAGTGCATGTAAGAGTTCAGAATGCTGCCGGTTGTTTTGATGTCGCTTTATTGGAATTGGAAGTTGGAAAAGAACCAGAAACGACTCCTAAAGAATATCCATCTTGTGATGATGATGGTGATGGATTTGCAAATTTTGATTTGGAAGCTTATGCAGAAAACTTAGTCCTATCCAATCCAGCTGGACTCCAATATGAGTTTTATTTGGATATTTATTTAACTCAACCTGTTCCAACACCCGGAAATTATGATACAAATGTAAATGGACAAATCATCTATGTGAAAATTTTCAATCCATCTTTAGGAGTAAGAGATTGTCCGGTTACGGAAGAATTAACGCTCATCATAAATGAATTAGTACTTCAACCGGATTCATGGTTGATTTGTGATAATCTGAATGACAATTCTGAATTTGTGGATTTATCTTTAAATGAGGTTGTACAAACGGAAGGAATTGTCGTTACGTATTTATATTTTGAACAAGACGGAACACCTATTTTGGATTTTAACAATTATGAAGTAACCGCTTCCCCTACCGTCATTACGGTTAAAGTTGAAAATGATGACCAATCTTGCAGCCGAAATGAAACTTTGACCATCCAATTTAATCAAGCTCCGGTTTTGAACACAGCTACGCTAAATCGTTGCAGCAGCAATGGTTTTTCTGAATTTAATTTATTGGAAGCTAATGATTTAGTAATCGGAAATACAACCGATTTAGTGTTTACTTATTATTTAACATTTGCAGAAGCTGTGACCGGCGATACTTCAGTGGCTCTTCCTGATAATTATACAAACACGACGCCTGACAATCAAATAGTATTTGTACGTGTGGTAGATTTGAATGGATGTTATAATGTGGAAGAAGTCATGTTGGATGTAAACATAGGACCGGATACGGTTCCAAACTCGAAAGCCATTTGTGATGAAAACGGAGATGGAATTGCCGAATTTAACTTAGTGGATTTGGCGCCGGAAGTTTTGGTAAATCCTCCTTCCATAACAGTCGTTATAGATTATTTTTTAGATGACGATTTGACGATTCCGGTTCCGAATCCTGCGAATTTTGAAAATACAACGAATCCGCAGATTGTTTACATCACATTCATTGATCCGGCTTTAGGCGCAGAAGCTTGTACATCTGTGGGAGAATTGACATTGATAGTAGAAGAATTTCCGGAACTGCAACCAGATGCTTGGTCAGTTTGTGATAATCTGAACGATAATTCAGAATTTGTGAATTTAACAGAAAATGAAATCGTTCAAACAGAAGGAATTACAGTTAGTTATCTTTATTTTGAAGAAGATGGTACACCTATTCCCAATCCTGCCAATCATGAAATCACGTCCTCACCTACTGTTATCAATGTTTTGGTGCGAAATCAAAACTCAACTTGTGAGGAATATTCCACAATAACCATTGATTTCTTACAAGCTCCTGAAGCGGTCGATGATCCATTGCCACTTATTTATTGTAGCTTAACTGAATTTGCGAATTATAATTTAACGGATTTAAATGAATTTCTGATAAGCGGAAGTACTGATTTTAATTTTACATATCATTTAACCGAAGAGAATGCTTTGAATAATGAAGGTGCATTACCGGAAAATTATACCAACACACAACCGAATCAGACTATCTATGTACGAATTGAAAATAGCAACGGTTGTTTTGATATTGCTCAGATTATCTTAGATACAGAATTAATTCACAATCAATTAGAAGAATTATTGGAAATTTGTGATGATCCGTATGAAGTGAGTGACGGAATTGGATTATTTGATTTAACTGAAATGCAAAATTTGGTTGAAAATTCGTTGGGAGGAAATGGATATACTATAAAATATTATACAAGTTTTGAAAACGCAATTGGTAATACAAATGCAATTACCAATCCTTCGGAATATGAAAACACGGTTTCTCCACAAACTATTTTTGCAGTAGCAAGTGATGGTATAAATGGTTGTGCCGGTATTGTTGATTTCCGCATAAACGTTCTTCCCGTTCCGGAATTTGAACTACCGGAATATTTGGCTTTCTGTAATTATGATGAAAAAGATTATCAATTTTCAGATTCGTTTAGTTCTTACACTTGGTTAGATTCAGATGGGAATGTATTGAGTAATGAGAGTTCAGTAAATTTTTCTCAGGAAGGAATTTATACACTTGAAGTACTTTCGGATGAAAACGAATGTCCGGCGCGAAGAGATATTGAAATCATTTTTGACACCCAACCGAATATTTTGGATGTTCAAGTAAACGAACATACGATTGTCATTTCTGCCGCCGGTGGGTATCCTCCTTTTGAATACAGTGTCAACAACGGACTTACCTGGACAAATAATAATACCATCAACAATGTTCCGGGGGGAATTTATGACTTAATCGTTAGAAGCAAATATGGATGTATTTCTACCGCCAAAACATTTGGGGTCTTAGGCGTTCCGAATTTTATTTCACCAAATGGTGACGGTAAAAATGATTATTGGGAAATAAGAGGATTAGAAGCTTATCCGGATGCCCATATCAAAATATTCAACCGTCATGGTAAAATATTCTTAGACAGACCGTTAACACCTGCATTTAGATGGGATGGGAAATACTTAGGAAATCCGGTTGCTTCAGGAGACTATTGGTACATCATCACGGTAGAAGAAGGAAAATCTATTTCAGGACATATATCGGTAATAAGTCGTTAATTAAATTTATAGATTTGTAAAAAATTTCGTTTGGAAAATTTCAGAATGCAAGCCAAAACCTTTTTCGGTTTCGAATCCGTTTTGGCTGAAGAATTAAAATCAATGGGTGCGGCAGATGTAGAAGTGAAAAATCGTCTGGTAGAATTTTACGGTGATTTAGGATTTCTCTACAAAGCTAATTATGCGCTTTCCACCGCACTTCGAATTATAAAACCAATTTTTTCCTTCTCAGCAAAAGACGAATTCCAATTATACGATCGGTTTAAAAAATTTAATTGGGAAGAATATCTGGATTTGGATCAGACGTTCATCATTGATTCTACGGTACATTCCGATTATTTTACCCATTCGCATTACGCTGCGTTGAAAGTAAAAGATGCATTGGTTGATCATTTTCAGGAAAAATATGGAAAACGACCAAGCGTAGAAAAATTAAATCCAGATGTGTATTTTAACTTGCACATTAGCCACGACAAAATCACGCTTTCGCTGGACAGCAGCGGAGAATCTTTGCACAAACGCGGTTATAAAACCGAACATGGAAAAGCTCCGATCAACGAAGTTCTGGCTGCCGGATTATTGAAAATTGCCGGATGGGACGGAAAGGGAAATTTACTGGATCCCATGTGTGGTTCAGGCACTATTCTGATGGAAGCGGCTTTCATAGCGGCTCAGATTCCTCCACAAATCCATCGGAAAAAATTTGCCTTTGAAAGCTGGAAAGACTTTGACAGCGATTTATTTGAAAAAATCAAAGAAACGAGATTGGGTAGAATTCGTGAATTCAACGGAAAAATCGTCGGATATGATATTAATCCAACCATGTTGAAAATTGCAGAAGACAATATCACTCATGCCGATTTGGAAGAATTTGTCGAAATCAATTATCAGGATTTTTTTAAATCCGAAAAGAATATGTTTCCGGTTTTAATTGTATTCAATCCGCCTTATAATGAACGGATTGAAAGTGACAATGAAGTGCTTTATAAATCTATCGGCGATACCCTGAAAAATAATTATCCTAATACATTTGCTTGGTTCATCACTTCCGATTTATCGGCAAAAAAATATGTGGGTTTAAAGCCTTCCAAAAAAGTAAAGGTTTTCAATGGAAAGTTGGAATGTGATTTTCTCCGATACGATATTTACGAAGGAAGTAAAAAGTCAAAAGATTAATTGTTTCGGTTTTTGAGGATATAGGCAAAAGCTAGAATCAATCCGATAATTCCTCCATAATAACTAAAATTATGCATCCAAATTGCCATGGAAAATTCCGTTGGTTCTTTGATTTGATGGAAATTATCCAGTTTCATAAATTTTAAGGAAATAACATTGAAATATCCATAAATTAATCCTAAAATGCTGATTACAAAAGCACTAAAAAGATGAATGATTATTCCTTTTTTAATGAATTTCCAATTGGGATTGAAAATCAAAATGAGTAAAAAATAAAGAAATCCCAAAATCAAACTTAAATATAATGTGGACCAAACGCCAATAATCCCAGCTGTAAGTCTTGGTGTATCCGTTCCGTATTCTACAAATCCAAATTGGTCAAAAAACAATTGGGTAAAAACTTCAGATGAAATAGAATACGAAATTTGATTATGAAAAATCCCATACACAAAGCCCAAGAGAATTACGATAAATAAAACTCCTATTGCTTTTAGAATTCTCATTTTAAATCTTTTAAAACTCTAAAAACCGGATACTGCATAAAATTTGGTTCGATCCACGGCGAATTTTCATACACAAAGTTCAACTGAGCCAAAGCATTTTTGGCAAATTCCGGATCTTGTTTTTTCTTTTCTTCCAATCTTTTCCTTAATTCAGGATTCTTTTTCAAATAATCAGCAGCAATTTCCTCAAAAACATACGGCGAAAATCCTTCTTTCTGCTGCAAAAC
>CALLXZ010000456.1 GCA_937875605.1 uncultured Moheibacter sp. | reverse complement strand
CTTTTACGTTTTCGTCTTTCAAGATGATACGGAATGCTTTCTCAACGCGCTCTGCATCAGCAGTTCCTCCAACATCCAAAAAGTTTGCAGGGTTACCACCAGAAAGTTTGATGATGTCCATGGTAGCCATCGCCAATCCGGCTCCGTTTACCATACATCCTACATTTCCGTCCAGTTTCACGAAGTTCAAACCGGCTTCACCCGCTTCTACTTCGGTTGCATCTTCTTCACGCGTATCACGTAAAGCTGCTAAATCCGGATGACGGAAAAGAGAATTGTCATCCAACGCAACTTTCGCATCGACTGCAATAATCTGACTGTCAGAAGTTTTCAATACCGGATTAATTTCAAACATAGAAGCATCACTTCCTACAAATGCCTTATAAAGTGCATCAATGAATTTCACGAAATCTTTAAATGCCGCGCCGCTCAATCCTAAATCAAAAGCGATTTTACGTGCCTGAAATCCTTGAAGCCCCACCGCAGGGTCTACCTCTTCGGTAAATATTTTTTCAGGTGTATGCTCGGCTACTTCTTCGATGTCCATTCCACCTTCGGTCGAATACATAATCATGTTTTTTCCCGTGGCACGGTTCAGCAAAACAGAAACATAGAATTCTTCCGTTTCGGATTCGCCCGGATAATACACATCCTCTGCCACCATTACTTGATGAACTTTCTTCCCCTCGGCAGAAGTCTGAGGTGTAATCAACTGCATCCCGATGATGTTTTCAGCGTTTTCTTTCAGTTTTTCTAAGTTGGGAGAGAATTTCACTCCTCCTCCTTTACCACGTCCGCCGGCATGAACCTGAGCTTTTACAACCCAACCTTCATTTCCGTTCATTTCTGTCAGTTTTTTAGCAGCATCTACTGCTTCTTCTGGCGTTGTGGCTACAAATCCTTTCTGAATTTTTACACCGTATTTATTTAAGATTTCTTTTCCTTGATATTCGTGAAGATTCATTTCTAAAAATTTTAACGTATTCGCAAAAGTAAGAATTCTGCTGAATTTTAACTATTTAATTTAAGTTGATTTTGGTCAGTTTAGA
>CALLXZ010000455.1 GCA_937875605.1 uncultured Moheibacter sp. | reverse complement strand
AACTGATTGCACATCCGGAATCAGAAGAACCGGTTTTACAAGTTGCTGATTTCATAGGTTCGACTTCAAGATTGCTTGATTTTGTGGTGGAAGACGAATCGCAGGAATTCATCATCGCAACGGAAGAAGGAATCATTCACGAAATGCAAAAATTAGCACCGCATAAAAAACTAATTCCTGCACTAACGCAAGACGAAAGCTGTAATTGTAGCGAATGTTTTTACATGAAACGCAACACGATGGAGAAATTGTATCTCTGTATGAAATACGAATTACCTGAAATTCATATCGATGAAGAATTACGCGTAAAAGCTTTGAAATCCATCAACAGAATGTTGGAAATGTCGGAGAAGATTAAGTAGGCTATAGAAAAATAAATAATATTGCCTTGTCAAGGTTTGAAACCTCGACAAGGCTTTTTTCTCTCAAAAGAAAAATTCTATTTTTTACACCTTTCCTTCCAATCTTTAAGCTGAGTTTGTGTTAAAATTTCTTTTTCATCCACATCGCAAGGCATCATTGGCTCATATCCTTCCTTTATTTTCCCGTTCCAACCATCATAAAAAATCCAAACTTTTAAAGGGTCTTGAGAATATGGATTTTTGAAGTGTGCAACATAATCTGTTCTGATCATTTCAGCATTTAAACCATTTAGCACAAAATATTCAACAATTAGATTAGAAATAGAAATTGCATCTTTAATACTTTCCTTTTCTTCTTCATAATAGAAAACTTTCATTTCAATTTGCGAATAATAGCCTTCCAATTTTAAACGATTAAAATCTTGAATAATATTATCAAGCTTAACTTTTATTTCTTCAGGATTTTCACTTCTTATACTGAAATTATCTCGATCTATTTCAGCCATTAGATGAAAATCATCTGCTTGAGATTTTCCCCAACTGAAACATAAAATTAAACTTAGAACGAAAATTAATTTCATACTTAAATTTTTTAGATTCATCTTCCAACACCCATCCTCCATCAAAAACTACTTCACCACCAACTTCCTTGTCACTTTCCCAAATTCTCCTTCGAAATTTACAAGATAAATTCCTTTTCAATAAGGATTCAGATTCAGCGTAATCTGACCATTTCCATTATCCAATTTTTTGGTTGAATAAATATTCCACTTCTTCCCATGGATAATAGAATTCCTATGTAAATATTTTTCATCTGCATTAGAATTAAACAACTAATTTAGAAATCAATTTAATTTAATTCGAATTTTTCATCCTAAATTCGCCTCATGATCGGAAAACTATATTTGGTTCCCACTCCCATTGGAAATTTAAAAGACATGACGTTCAGAGCAATCGAAACGCTTAATGAGTCTGACTTAATTCTTGCGGAAGACACCCGAAACAGCGGAATTTTACTGAAGCACTACGAAATTTCTACGCCCATGCGCAGTTATCATGCGCACAATGAACATAAAGTTACCGAAGAAATCATCAAACAAATTCTGGAAGGAAAAATGTATTCGTTGATTACCGATGCCGGTTCTCCCGGAATTTCCGATCCTGGATATTTATTGGCAAAAGCCTGTGTGGAAAACGGAATCGAAGTCATCGCGCTTCCCGGCGCAACAGCTTTTGTTCCGGCTTTGACCGTTTCGGGTTTGATTTCAAATGAATTTATTTTTGTGGGATTTCTTCCCGTAAAGAAAGGTCGCCAAACAAAATTAAATGAATTAAAAGAAGAAAAAAGAACGCTGATTTTCTACGAATCACCACATAAAATTACGCGTACTTTGAAAGATTTGGCAGAAGTTTTCGGAACCGAAAGAAAAGCAAGTTTATCACGAGAAATCACCAAAAAATTTGAAGAAACGATTCGCGGAACTTTGTCAGAAATCCATAAAATTTCAGAAACCAGAAACCTAAAAGGCGAAATGGTTTTGGTGGTGGAAGGGGAAGTTAATCCTTAAAACGCACATCCCGTACATTCAACTGCAAATAAGTATTTCCCTTCCAGTGATTTTCTTCGATCGAATAAACCGCATCAAATCGTCTGTACTGAAAATCTTTAGAAAATTCGCCCATTCCAAATCCAACTGCCGGCATTTTAAGGGATGATTTTTCGTCCCAAAGCGAAAGCCGAAGATGTTCACTGTTTTTGCCCATTTCTTTTACTTCGCCACCGATTAAGTTTTTCGTAAGGAAAATCGGCGTCATGTTTTCCGGACCGAAAGGTTCCATTTGTTTTAAAACTTTTAAGAAATAAGGTGTAATTTCTGAGAATTGAATCTCTGCATCGATTTCGATAGACGGTTTTCGCTGAATCGGACGGATTTTTTCTTTGACCAGATTTTCAAATTTCTCTTTAAACGCTTCGAAATTCCCGATGGGCATTGTCAATCCTGCCGCAAATCGGTGACCTCCATATTTAGTCAGGAATTCAGAGCAATTGTCAATGATTTCATATATATCAAAATCCTTTACAGAGCGTGCGGAACCCGTTATTTCCCCTTCGTTTCCACTCGTCAGAACCAAAGTCGGTCGGTAAAAGGTCTCTATCAACCGTGAGGCCACAATTCCCAAAACACCTTTGTGCCAGTTCGGATCAAAAATAACAGTAGAAAACCGTTCTTCTTCTTTATTTTTTCGGATTTTCTTGATGGCTTCCTGCGTAACGTTTCCGTCAGTTTCCTTGCGTTGAGTATTTAAATTGTTGATTTCGGAAGCAAATTGGGAAATCTTTTCTTTATCAGTTGAAATCAACAATTCGACCGATTGGGAAGCATGCTCCAAACGACCCGTAGCATTTATTTTAGGTGCAATTGAGAAAACAATATTGGAAATATTTAATGTATTTCTTTGGGTCTCACCCAACAAGCTTTCCAAACCGGGGCGAGGATTCTCTTGTAGTTTTTTAAGTCCGTAATAAGCCATCGTCCGGTTTTCGTTTACAATCGGAACTATGTCTGCAGCAATGCTTACCACCAATAAATCCAAATATTGATAAATAATTTCATTTTCCAATTCTAATTTTTCAGCAATTGCCTGTATCAATTTAAATCCCACTCCACAACCGCTTAATTCTTTAAACGGATAATTACAATCTTCCCGTTTCGGGTCAAGTATTGCAACGGCGTTTGGCAAAGTTTCACCTGGCAAATGATGGTCACAAATGATAAAATCAATATTTTTTGTGTTGGCATAAGCTACTTTATCAACGGCTTTTATACCACAATCCAATGCTATTATCAGCGAAAAATCATTGTCTTCTGCAAAATCAATTCCCTGAAAAGAAATTCCATATCCTTCGGTGTATCGGTCGGGTATGTAATAAGAAACATAGGGATAAATAGATTTCAAAAAGTCAAACATCATTGCAACTGCCGTTGTTCCATCCACGTCATAATCACCATACACCAATATATTTTCCTGATTTTCAATAGCTTTCACAACTCTATTTACGGCTTTATCCATATCTTTCATTTGATAAGGGTCGTGCAATTGTTCTAGCTCAGGACGAAAAAAATGACGTGCCGCGTCATAAGAATCTATCCTTCTTTGTGCCAATATCGTTGCTATTGAAACAGGTAACTTTACCTCTTCCACTAATAAGTGTATGATTTTGGAATCAGGGGTCGGGTTAATCACCCATTGGTTTTTCATCTCCAAACGGTAAATATTCCCCTAATTTAACATTTTATTTTTTATTGACCTCCTTTAAATATCTTTCAAGCGCCATCGTCATAGAAGGGGATTCTGGAGTAGGAACTTCAATGTCTATGCGAAGTCCCATTTCTTTGGCAGCCTGAACAGTTGTTTTACCAAACACAGCAATACGCGTTTCGTCTTGTTTAAAGGTTGGGAAATTTTCAAATAATGATTTGATTCCGGAAGGTGTAAAGAAAACAAGAATATCGTATTTCACATCAGTCAAATCCGACAAATCACTTGAAACGGTGCGGCAAAGGATTCCTCTTTCCCAGTTGATTCCAGTTTGGTTTAAAAATTCAGGAACTTCCGGATTTAGGATATCCGATGAAGGCAGTAAAAATTTTTCGTCTTTGTTCTTTTTAATATAGGGAGCTAAATCCTGAATTCCTTTTTCACCTATATACGTTTTTCTTTTTCTATAAACGATGTATTTCTGTAGATAAAAAGCAATGGCTTCAGACTGACAAAAGTATTTCATATCATCCGGCACCTGAAAACGCATTTCTTCCGCCAAACGGAAATAATGATCAATTACATTTCGACTCGTGAAAATAACTGCTGTGAAATTGGAAAAATCTATTTTCTGCTGTCTTACATCACGAGCGTCCACTCCCTCTACCTGAATAAACGAACGAAAATCAATTTTAATTTTATTTCGTTTGCTGATTTCGTGATAGGGAGAAGAATCATTGGCGGGCTGAGGTTGGGAAACGAGGATAGATCTTACTTTCATTTGCTTGATTTAATTACCACAGATTTAGAAATTTAAACAACACCAATAAGGGCAATATTTCCAGTGCGCAAAGATACAAAATATTATAATACCAAATTTTACTTTGTTTTTCAGGTTGGTTTTTGAATAAATAATGGTACGTAAATACTCTGATAAGAATCAAAAAAATCGTTAAAACGACTAAGATCGCCGGCTTAGTTATTCCCGTGAAATAAAACAACAAAACCGCAATCCAGAGAATAGCTACTGAATAGACCCGAAAATAATTTGTCGTTTTCAAATTTAAATTCCGGTCATGACTGATTCCAAATGCATAAGCCGCAACCGTCCCCAAAACCGAACGAATGCCGAAAAAAATCAAAATTAAAACGGCGGCCGCAAGAACTTTCAGTGCAGGTGTATGAAAAATATAATCGTAATCCGAAACGAGATAATCCATCAGAATCGTTCCTGTCAAAACTGCAAATGAAAGTTGGAATATCAATCCAAAAAGTGCTTGGTTATCATTTATTTCTTGAAATCGTTCGATGTTGATCAGCGCCTCATAATTATTGGAAAACAAAAGTCTTCCCACCACGACCAGCAGCAGAGTAGAAACCAAAATATAAATCACCCAATCGAGGTTATCAACGGGGCGTTCCAGAAAAAAGACAGTTGCGATGCTACTCATATTCTTTGCAAAAATACAAAAGCAGTCGGTAGATTGAATTATATTAGCGCCATATTTCGAATCCATGTCGGAAAATTTGGTAATCATTCCAACTTACAACGAAAAAGAGAACATAGAAGCTGTTTTACGGCAGGTATTTTCATTGGAAATTTCTTTCGATATTTTGGTGGTGGATGATAATTCTCCAGACGGAACGGCTGAAATCGTGAAAAATTTACAAAACGAATTTTCCAGCTTATTTTTGGAAGTTCGCAAAGAAAAAGATGGATTAGGAAAAGCATATACCCACGGTTTCAAATGGGCGTTGGAGCATAATTATCAGTATATATTTGAAATGGATGCTGATCTTTCACACAATCCGCAGGATTTGCCGAGATTACTGGAATCCTTGAAATCAGATGCCGATTTAGCCATCGGCTCACGGTACTCGCACGGCGTAAATGTAGTGAACTGGCCCATGACGCGGGTTCTTTTGTCATTTATCGCTTCGAAATATGCACGGTTTGTAACCGGACTTCCCGTTCACGATGCTACGGCCGGATTTGTAGGATACCGAAGAATTGTGTTGGAAACACTTGATTTGAATCAAATTAAATTCAAAGGGTATGGATTTCAAATCGAAATGAAATACAAAGCATGGCGGAAAAAATTCAAGCTTTCAGAGGTTTCCATCATCTTTGTCAACCGTGTTGCAGGCGAATCCAAGATCAATTCCAATATTTTAGGAGAAGCGGTTTTCGGAATTTTAATGTTGAGAATTCGAAGTATATTTGGAAAGTTATGATGAAAATGAGTTTCTTTTTAGGGATTTTTATTTTTCTTTTCAATTGCACAAGCAATGTGGAGAAACCTAAAAATTTATTGGACGAAGAAAAAATGGTTTCGATTCTATCCGATATTTATCTTTATCAACAAGCCGGATTTTTGACCGAAATCGATAGCGAGAAATCCAATTTCTCCAAAATTGACGCACAAATTCTTTATAACCACCAAACCAATACAAAAGATTTTAAAGAAAGTTATCAGTTTTACTATTTGCATCCCGATAAATACAATGATCTACTGAAAGAAGTTCAGGAGAATTTAGAAGGAAAACTTCCCGAGAAAGAACGCCAAAAACGGTTGGAAGAAAGAGAAAACAAAAAGGAAACGAAATAAATTAACTTTTTTCTGCAAAATCTTTTATAAAGGCAAGTGTTTCGTCGGGCGCCTCCAAATGTGCCATGTGTCCCGTTTCAAGTTCCAATACCGAAATGTTGTCCTTTTTTGGAATTACTTTTTTGAATTCTTCTGGATTAACCGCTTTGTCATGTTTTCCGATGATGATCCCTATTTCGCCCTTAAAATCATCGAATAAAAAACTACGATCAGATCGCAAACGCATGCCTTTCAGAGCCGCTGTCACTCCTTTCAAAGAGGTTTCTCTAGCTAACTCCTTTGTAAATTCTATTTCGGATTTCAGGTTTTTTAAATTGTCTTCTGCAAAAAGCGTTGGAATGCTCATTTTAATCAAAGTGTCCAAATTCTTTTCAGCCGTTTCAACAGCCTTTAAACGTTGTTCTTTTTTATCCGGCGAGTCAGAAAAACTGGTTGAATTCAACAAAATAAATGATTTTATATCGTCAGGAAATAATTCCGCAAAAGCCAATATCACATAGCCGCCCATCGAGTGTCCAACGATGATTGGTTTTGTAATTCCTAAATAATCAAGCGTTTGTTTTAGTTTTCTTGCCATCAGTTCCATCGTATGAATTTTATCGAAATTTTCTGACTTTCCATGACCCGGTAAATCCAATAAAACAACCTGATGATGACCCGAAAGTTCATCTGAAATCTTTTCCCACATTTTTAGATTTTCAAGATATCCGTGCAATAGCACCACCGGAGAACCATAACCTTTTATTTCGAAATTCAACATTTCTTTTAAATTAAGAGAATCCTTGTAAATTTACGCAAACTTTTGTGTATGCGTTGGGGGTTGGTTCTATTGATTTTTGGAATTCTGACGGTTTCTTGTAAAATGGAGCCCAAAACAACAATTGTCAAACCTCAAAAATTTGATAAAAAAGAATACGCTGTTCAATTGAAAAAGGAAAGAGATAATTTAAATCAACCTAAAAAATTTAATTCAAAAAACGCAAAATCCAAGACGGACACTCTAAAAACGTCAACTTCACAACCCATTGAGTTTACCGAAAAAACCGATACGATTCGTCTAAAGATTGTTTATGGAAAAGCAAAAATGGATACCGTAAAATTACCACGTCAAAAATTGATATTTTTGATCGATTCCGATACAGCTTCCAAAATAAAACTAAAAATCACTGCACAAGATAGCGCAGCGAATGTCCGTATTTCACAAATTGTAGATTCAAAAGACAATTCAGACGGACCTTTCGGGCATGAAATTGAATTTCCGGTTAGGGAAAAAGGAATTCAGAAAATCATCGTTTCCGAAAACCAAATGCAAGGCGATCCTTGGGGCGGAAGAATCACATTGGAAGTTAAATTAGGTTGGTAGTTTTTAAAATTTCTTTTTTTTCTCCGGAAATTTGCTTCTTGATTTTAACGGTTTTTTCCTTCAATCTGTAACAAATGAATATTTTCGTAGACTAATTCAGACACAAAACAAAAATATTCTATGAAAAAACTTGGACTTGCATTCGCGTTTTTGGGTATATTAGGAAACAATATGATGGCTCAAGAAATCGAATTTGAAGAATATGATCTTCCAAATGGTCTGCATGTAATTTTGCATCAGGATCATTCTGCTCCGGTAATTGTAACTTCTGTTATGTATCATGTGGGAGCAAAGGATGAACAGCCGAACAGAACCGGATTTGCTCACTTTTTTGAACATCTTTTATTTGAAGGAACTAAAAACATAGATAGAGGCGAATGGTTTAAAATCGTTTCTTCCAACGGAGGTAAAAATAACGCCAACACCAGCGATGACCGTACCTATTACTACGAAATATTTCCTTCCAATAATCTCCAATTAGGTCTTTGGATGGAATCAGAACGTTTGATGCATCCCGTGATTAATCAAATTGGGGTGGACACTCAAAATGAAGTTGTAAAAGAAGAAAAACGTTTGAGAATCGACAACCAGCCGTATGGAAATCTTTTAAAGGCGGTGAAAGAAAAAATGTTCACCAATCATCCATATCGCTGGACAACCATCGGAGAAATGGAACATCTGGATGCTGCTAAGCTGGAAGAATTTCAAGCCTTTTTCAAGAAATTTTATGTGACTGAAAATGCCGTTTTGGTAGTAGCGGGTGACTTTCAAAAAGACCAAGCCAAAAAATGGATTGCTGATTATTTCGGAGCCATTCCAAAAGGAGCCGCACCGGTGAAAAAACAGTACGAAGAGCTTCCAATCTCAAAAGAAATTCACGCTAACTGGGAAGATCCAAATGTACAGATTCCGATGATCATCACGGCTTACAGAACGCCTTCCATGAAAACACGTGAAGCAAGAGTTTTGGATATGATTTCTACCATTTTGAGTGACGGAAAAAGCTCTCGTTTGTATAAAAGATTAGTAGATACCGACAAAAAAGCATTGGACGTTGGCGCAATCAACTTCAGTCAGGAAGACTTCGGTACGTATTTGATTTACGCATTGCCGGTTGGTGAAACGCCTTTGACCGATTTAACTTCTGCTTTCTCAGGTGAAATTAAGAAATTACAAACGGAAT
>CALLXZ010000454.1 GCA_937875605.1 uncultured Moheibacter sp. | reverse complement strand
GAAAATTAAATTTGAATTATTCGATGAAATATTACATCATAGCAGGCGAAGCATCGGGCGATCTTCACGGATCTAATCTGATGAAAGAATTGAAAATAAACGACACGGAAGCCGAATTTCGTTTTTGGGGTGGAGATTTGATGCAGCAGCAAGGCGGAACGATGGTAAAACACTATCGGGATTTGGCTTTTATGGGATTTGCCGAAGTGATTTTAAATCTTCGTACGATTTTAGGAAACATAAAATTCTGCAAAAAAGACATTCAATCCTGGAAACCCGATGCCGTCATTTTGATTGATTATCCCGGATTCAATTTACGGATAGCCGAATTCGTGAAAGGTCTTGGCATTAAAGTTTACTATTATATTTCACCGCAAATCTGGGCTTGGAAAACCGGTCGCGTTCACAAGATCAAAAAGTTCGTGGACAAGATGTTTGTGATTCTTCCTTTCGAAAAGGAATTTTATGCGAAATATGATTTTGAGGTAGATTTCGTCGGTCATCCGCTTTTGGATGCGATGAAAGATTTGCCTGAAATCAATTTAGAAAAATTCAAATCTGAACATGTATTAGACGACCGAAAAGTAATTGCACTTCTTCCCGGAAGCCGTAAACAGGAAATCAAAATGAAACTGCCCATTATGCTATCTGTGGTAAAAGATTTTCCCGATTATCAGTTTGTCGTAGCCGGAGCACCTTCGCAGGAAGAATCCTTTTACAAAGAAGTGGCGGGAAAAGATTTGAAAATTGTCTTTGGAAAAACCTACGATTTACTACGAATTTCCGAAGCCGCATTGGTTACTTCCGGAACGGCAACTTTGGAAACGGCTTTGCTTAACATTCCCGAAGTCGTTTGCTACAAAGGAAGTCGCATCTCGTACGAAATCGGGAAACGTGTCGTGAAACATATCCAATATATTTCATTGGTGAATTTAATCATGGATAAAGAAGTCGTGAAAGAATTAATCCAACAAGAATTAAACACCAAAAACCTCAAATTAGAATTAACCAAAATCCTTTCCGAACCCAAACGTTCTCAGGTTTTAAATGACTACAAAGATTTGCGTGAAAAGCTTGGTGGACAAGGCGCTTCCGAGCGGACGGCGGAGTTGATTGTGGGGGATTTGGGAATTAAATAAATCTTTAATTTCATTGCCTATGTGCGTAAATTAAATTTCTGACTTAATATTTTCCAAATAAAAACTGTCATTTGTCCTTTCTAATTTATTTTTCTCTATAAACTTATAAAGAAGTTGAGATAAACTATCTAATTGGATATTTTCCGCACATCTGTAATGAATTTCTTTTCTTTGATTCTGGTTGAAATAAAGAATATATTTTTTATAAAGTACATCGTTACAATCCATTTTTGCCAAACTATTTTGAATCGTATCAAATCTATTGCGAATTATAAATTCATTTATATTGTTAAAATCTTGTAAACTGATCTTCCCTTTAAAATAACCAATTTTAGAAGAATCGGTTTTAGGCTCGCAATACTCGAAATTTGTTTCGTAACAAGTTGAATCGTAATAAAGTAATTTTTCAACATATAGCCTTGTGTTCAAATCATTATTTATTTCCAAATGATAAATTGGGCACAACCCCCAACAACCATTATCATCCGTATTGAAAATTATTTTTTCGAGTTTAATTTCTTCTTGCTGTTTACAAGAAACAAAAAATGTTATAAAAAGTAAAGAGGTTAAAAGTGTTTTCATTGTAAAGGTGCTTATTTCAAATATCTAAAAAATCAAATTCAATCAAAAACAAATCTGCGAACATCCGCGCAATCTGCGGGAGAAATCACTTCCTCAAAGTCTGCAAAAAATTCTCCGCATCCATCACCGGAATCAAAGCATTTTTGAAATCTTTCTCATTTCGGGTAATGATGATTTTGCAATTCGTCGCCACCGCACTGAAATATTGCAAAGCATCTTCCAAATCTTTAAAATCCGAATTCAACGCTTTTTCCACCACTTCATCATCCGCCACCGAAATACCACAAATCAATTTGAATTTTCTGACTTTTTCCCAAGCCGTTTTTTGACCTTCAAATTTTGAAAGAATGTAAAAAGCATTCGTTATAGATGTCGTCGTAGTAAAAATTTCGATTTGTTTTTTATCGGCAAGCGTCATCAGTTTTGCCGCTGGTTCATAGAAATTTTCCCTTTCTCCCAAAAAGTCCAAAATGATGTTGGTGTCCAAAAATAGCTTTTGCATCATTTATACTTTTCATCTAAAAAATCAGTGCGCTCTTCTCTCCATTTTTTCTCATCAAAATCAGCCGGAATGCTTTTTCCGCTTGAAATACTTTTTATGAATGGAGAAATTTCAAACTCATCATTTTTGGAATCAGTCAATGAATCAAGGTAATTCTCAATCAATCTCGAAAGGCTGATGTTTTTATCTGAAGCATAATTCTTCGCACGTTTAATCACGCTATCCTTAAGCTTTAATGTCAGTTTTGAATCCATAAAAATAATTCATACGTACAAATTTAATAAAAAATTACGGATTATTTTCATTTATAAAAATTCTGCGCACATCCGCGCAATCTGCGGGAGAAAAAAATCAATCAAACTAAACATTTAGTTGTAAAACTAAAAAAATAGTTTATCTTTGTTTCAAAGCTGAAAGAAATGACCAAATTGACGAACAGAGAAGAGGAGATTTTACAAATACTTTGGGACTTGAACGAAGCATTTGTGAAAGACATCATCGAGCACTTGCCCGACGGCCCGAAACCGCATTACAATACCATTTCAACGATGGTTCGTTTGATGGCGGAAAAAGGTTGGATCGGACACAAGGCCTATGGCGGTTCGCACAAATATTTCCCGATTTTGCAAAAAGAAGAATATCGGA
>CALLXZ010000453.1 GCA_937875605.1 uncultured Moheibacter sp. | reverse complement strand
TCATTGGGTTCAACGTAACAGACCGTGATGTGAAATCGGTGGTGGAAGAAGTTCAACAAAAGTTAAATGCAAAACCGGATTTGTTGCCGACCGGCTATTATGTTACGTATGGCGGACAATTCGAAAATCTGGAAAAAGCCACAAACCGATTGTTGATTGTTGTTCCGCTTTCATTGGCGGTCATTTTTGTGTTGTTGTTCTTTACGTTTCATTCTGTCAAACAAGCAGCTTTGATTTTTACGGCAATTCCGATGGCAGCGATTGGCGGTGTTTTCTCGCTTTACCTGCGCGATATGCCGTTTAGTATTTCGGCAGGAGTTGGGTTTATTGCTCTTTTTGGAGTAGCGGTTTTGAATGGAATTGTCCTAATGGGAACGTTTAACCAATTGGAAAAAGAAGGCGAAAAAAATGTCCGAAAACGAGTGATGGAGGCCACGTATATGCGATTACGTCCGGTTCTGATGACGGCAGCAGTGGCTTCATTAGGATTTTTACCGATGGCAATCAGCACCGGATCGGGAGCAGAAGTTCAAAAACCTTTGGCAACAGTTGTGATTGGCGGATTGATTACAGCGACTTTTTTGACCCTATTTGTCATTCCATCTTTGTACGAATGGATGTATTCTTCTAAATCTGAATCAAATGAGAAAAATTAATTTAATCATACTATTGCTGGCGTTTGGGATTCTCCAAGCTCAGCAACGAATTTCTTTGGACGAACTTATCCAGATTTCAACTGAAAGTAATTTTCAGAATTCAGTCAATGAAGTTCAGGTTCGAAAAGCAGAATTAGACCGAGATGGATCATTTGAGATTCCGAAAACGGGTGTTTTTGTAGAAAATGAAGATTTCCGACCAAGTGATTCTAAAGGAATTTGGAAAGTCGGTATCTCACAAGAAATTCCGTGGCCGGGACTGAACAAAGCCCAAAAAAATTACATGGAACAATTGCTGACGACACATAAAATGAATCGTGAAGCGATAAAGGCGGTCATCAAACGCGATGTCAAAAAAGCCTATTATGAATTATGGTATCTGCAAGACAAAAAGAATTTGTTTTTACAGTTGGACAGTATTTATAAAAATATGTTTGATGCGGCAACGGTTCGATATAATGTGGGCGATGTAGCGGGTTTAGATAAAATTTCTGCTGAAGTGAAATACAGAGAAATTCAAGCATTTTTGCTTCAGGTAGATAAAGACATTCAAGTGGAACAGCAACAATTGATGTTATTAAGTAATAATCAAATTTACTATCTACCAGATGAAAAATCTTTGGAAAAAATTTCATATTCGGAATCTTTGACAGGAAATATCCATCCGTCTTTGCTTGTGCAGCAGCAGAATATTGAAGTTTCGCAATCGATGATTGAAGTTC
>CALLXZ010000452.1 GCA_937875605.1 uncultured Moheibacter sp. | reverse complement strand
CCAAGGACCCTCTGATTAACAGTCAGATGCTCTAACCAGCTGAGCTAAGGAGGAATATTCCCTTAATGGTCGGCAAATATAAAACGTTTTTCAACTATTTACCAAATTTAAAAGGCAAATTTATCAATTATTAAATCATAAATATCTTTTCCGAAAATTAACGCCATCAAACTCAACAAGATAATCATTCCAATTGTCTGGACAATTCCCATTGCTTTTTCTCCTAATTTTCTTCCTGTGACCATTTCGCCTATCGTAAGTAGCGCATGACCTCCATCTAATCCGGGAATTGGAAGAATATTTAAAAAAGCTAACCACATCGAAAACATTGCAGAAAATGACCAGAAAAAGTTCCAATCCCATTCTTTAGGAAGTTTCCTTGCTATACCCAATGGACCCGATGCCTGTTTATAAGCCTCTGTTTTAGGTTTGATCAATATTTTAAATTGTTTGATGTTGTAACCTAGTCCTATAAAAGATTCTTTTACTGCTAAAGGAATAGATGAAAAGAATGTATGTTTGTTATAAACCGTAAAATCATCCTTTACCTGAATAAAAGGACGAAATCCTAATGTTGCACTGTCAGAAACAGGGATTCTTAAAGTTGAAACAGCATCATGTCGGGTGACTTGAAGATTGACCGTATCTCCTTTGTATAAATTTAATTGCGGAGCCAGTTCATCAAAATAAGTAAGACTTTTTCCATTTATAGAAAGAATCTTATCTCCTTTTATTAATCCTGCTGTTTTAGCAGAAGCTGTAGCAACAGAATCGACAACGATGTCTTTTACTCTTGGAAATATGAAACTTTCTCGTCCGCCGGAGGAAATTATCTTCTTGATTTGTTCATCTTCAATATGAAGCTTTACTTCTTTTCCATTTCGATCCACCAAAATTTCATCACTTAGCATTATATCCAAAAGCAGACGATTAAATTGCTCCTGTGGTTTTCCGTCCACACTTATAATTTTATCACCATCTTGGAATCCAATTTCTTTACCTACTTCACTGAACATCAATCCATTTTCTTGAATTTTAGTAACAGACTGGTATTTTTGTCCGTTTATGGTAAACATAAACGTTAAAATGACCCAAGCTAGCAATACGTTAACGGTAACACCTCCCAACATGATAATCAGTCGTTGCCAAGCCGGTTTACTACGAAATTCCCATGGTTGAGGTGGTTGTTTCATCTGTTCCTTGTCCATGCTCTCGTCTATCATTCCGGCAATTTTCACATAACCTCCCATCGGCAACCAGCCAATTCCATATGTAGTCTCCCCAATTTTCTTTTTGACGATGGAAAACCAAGGATCGAAGAAAAGATAAAATTTCTCAACTTTAGTTTTAAAATATTTAGCGGGTATAAAGTGACCTAATTCGTGTAATGTCACCAAGATGGATATCATCAATATAAATTGACCCAATCGTATTATAATGTCCATTTATTTTTTTCTTTCTTAAAATTAATTTGCAAAAGTACGTTATTTCGGCATTTTACCATCATTTCCACTCCAAGGTTTCAATCAGGCGAATAACATCGGTTTTTAAATATTGAATCGCTGGCTGAAGCGAATCATATTGAGGTGGCGTGGAGAAATAAACAGAACCTGTAATCAGGTTTTTCAAACTGTCAGTAGCATGAAACTGGAGATTAATAGCTGATTCGCCTCCCAATTCAAACATCGTCCCATAAACTTTCTTTTCTTCAAATATAAATTCTCTCGGAGAAATATAACTCGCCTTTACCGTTTGTTCTTGTACCAATTTTTCACTGTCCTTTATCTTTACGGCCAAATCTTCTTTTCCATTGACCGGAAAATAAGTAAGGTAAATATTAGCCTTCATGCCGGGATAGTGTAGAACAAACCAGCAAGGATTTTCTTTGTCCATCTTCTGAGCTAGATCCGAATATTCAAATCCAAACGGACAGTCCGAATTTAATTCGATGTATTTTGGCTGTGGATATTCAAGCCGTACATGACCAATCGGCTTTATCACATAATCATCTTTACAGGATAAAACCAACAATAAGCCAAACAATGGCAAAATATACTTCATATAAAGTTGTCGATTAAAAAGGTAAGTCGTCTGGTTCTTCATTCATATTCGCAGAAGAAGACGTCGGCGGCTCTTGTTTCGGTAACGAATAAGAAGATTGTGCATTTCCCATTTGTGAATTAGAATCATCTGAGCCCCCACCCTTTGGCGTCAGAAAAGTAAATTCACTTACGATTATTTCCGTTGTATAACGATCCTGTCCGTTTTGATCTTGCCATTTTCTGGTTTTCAAACGCCCTTCTACATATAACTTATCACCCTTTTTCACATATCGTTCAAAGATTTCGGCCACCTTATTTCGTACAACTATATTGTGCCATTCAGTCTGCGTTACTTTTTCTCCGCTATCTCGGGAAGTAAAACTTTCACTTGTAGCGAGCGGGAATCTACCTATTTTGTTGGTATCATCAAACTGATGGATTTTCACATCATCTCCCACATTTCCTATTAAAATCACTTTGTTAAGTGTTCCGTTCATAATTCTTCTTTTAACTTAACTTCAAATATACAAAATAACGAAGAAGGCGTATTTAAATTTTATTCATCAAATATTTTTCCATCGGTCGGGGAATTGGCAACTCATTTATCGCCTTCATGGGAAAAATATCAGCATTTAATTCTTTCGAAATGATTTTTAATTGCTTCGAACTAACTTTTGCTTGGTAAAACTGAATATTCAATCGCTGATGAGAAAGGATATGGATTTCTTCCTGTTTTTTCTCTAATTCAATTTCAGGCAAAATCAAATTTGAACTCCAAACTTCATTTTCCTTCAATTCTACAAGCGGAAACGTAAATAAGTTCATCCAAACATCTTTTTGTGTTCGTTGCACCATCAAATAATTATCGCCATCCGAAATTTCCAGAAAATGAAAATACCGATTGGAAACTTTTGTTTTTTTGGTTTTGACGGGAAGTTCTTTTATTTTATTCCGACCCAAAGCTTCACAAGAATCATTTACCGGACAAATTTCACATTTCGGATTGACAGGAAGACAAACCGTTGCGCCTAATTCCATAAATGCTTGGTTAAAATCTCCGGGGCGATCCGGATGGATGATTTCCTTTCCCAATTCGAAAAAATATTTCCTGGTTTTCGGTTGTGAAATATCAAGGTTTATATTAAAGTATCTTGCCATTACACGGAAAGCATTTCCGTCTATGGCGGGAACAGCTTCCTGAAAAGCGATGGAAGCAATAGCGGCAGCTGTATATTCACCCACTCCTTTCAAATTCAATAAATCCTGAAAATTATTGGGGAAAATTCCGTTTCGTTCATTCCAAATCTCTTTTGCCGTAAAATGCAGATTTCGGGCGCGAGAATAGTAACCCAACCCCTGCCACAATCGTAAAACCTCCTGTTCAGAGGCATTTGCAAGATCTTGAATCGTGGGAAAAGTACGGACAAAATTCAGGTAATAACCCATTCCCTGAGCGACACGGGTTTGTTGTAAAATGATTTCGGAAAGCCATATTTTATAAGGATCCGATTCATGCCTCCAAGGCAGATTTCGTTTGTTTTGGTCAAACCAAATCAATATCAGGGAGTTAAATTGATAAATATGATCAGAATTCTTTTTTTGTTTTACCACAAATGTTATATTTGCACCCGTTTCTTAGAAACTGTAATAAGTTAATTGTTGATTTATAAGCAGTTTAAAGGTTAGCAAATTTAGCAACAAAATATATTTAATCATGACGAAAGCAGAAATTGTGAGTAACATTTCTACTAAACTGGGTTTAGAGAAAAATGAAACTCAAAAGGTAGTGGAACATTTCATGGAAGAAGTTAAAAACTCTTTGGAATCAGGAGAAAATGTTTATTTAAGAGGATTTGGGTCTTTTACCATCAAGAAAAGAGCATCCAAAACAGGTCGTAATATCTCCAAAGGTACTTCCATAGTAATCCCTGCGCACCACGTTCCGGCTTTTAAACCAGCCAAAACGTTTGTAGAAAGTGTAAAAACGAAAGTTAAAGTAAAATAATAACGATATGCCAAGCGGAAAAAAAAGAAAAAGACATAAGGTAGCAACCCACAAACGTAAGAAAAGACGTAGATTGAACAGACACAAAAAGAAAAAGTAATCTGTTCTTTAAGTAATAAAACCGGCATTTTCCAAATCCATTGGATTTTGGGAAATGCTTTTGTTGTTTGTATATTCATTTAATTCACACTAATGAATAAAGAATTAGTTGTTTCTACCGGAGAAGACTCCGTTCAGATAGCAATGTTAGAAGACGGAAGACTGATGGAACTTCATCAGGAAACCATCGACATGAACTTTGCTGTCGGAGATATGTATCTTGGAAAAGTAAAAAAACTGGCTCCCAGTTTAAATGCTGCTTTTGTGGACATTGGCTATTCCAAAGATGCTTTTTTACATTATCACGATTTAGGGCCTCATGTAAAATCTTTGCGGACTTATACGCAATTGGTAAGCAGTGGTAAATTCAAATCGCCCAATTTAAAATCGTTCCGAAAAGAAGAATTGATCAAAAAAGACGGAACGATTGATCAAGTACTTACGGCTGGTGACAGTATCGTGATCCAAATTACCAAAGAACCCATCCACACAAAAGGACCGCGTATCACATCAGAAATTTCCATCGCCGGACGTTTTCTGATTTTAACACCCTTTTCGGATAAAGTTTCTGTTTCGCAGAAAATCAAATCCAAATCGGAAAAAGACCGTTTGGTGGCATTAGTGGAAAGTATAAAGCCGGAAGGATTCGGAATCATCATCCGTACCGTAGCGGAAGGAAAAAAAGTAGCGGAATTGCATGCCGATTTGAATTATTTAATGAACAAATGGCAAATTGTTTTTAAAAATATTCAGAGAAAAGTTGTTCCGACTAAATTATTAAACGAAATGGATCGTGCATCGGCCATTTTGCGTGATAATTTTAATGAGGATTTTGTGAAAATCACCGTCGACGATGAAAGTTTGGCAGAAGACATGACCGAATACTTAAACGTCATCGCACCTGGCAAATCCAATATCATAAAAGTTTCAAACGAAGGAGAAGTTCCGCTTTTTGAACGTTTGGGAATTGAACGCCAAATTAAATTTTCATTTGGTAAAAACGTAACCATTCCCCAGTCAAAAGGAGCTTATTTAGTCATTGAACATACCGAAGCGCTTCATGTCATAGATGTAAACTCCGGAAATATTTCCCGAAATTCCAATAATCAGGAAGAAACAGCCCTTGCGGTCAATAAAATTGCGGCTTCGGAAATCGCCCGTCAGCTTCGCCTTCGCGATATGGGCGGAATCATCGTGGTGGATTTCATCGACATGACCAACAATGAAAATAAAAAAGCGCTGTACGAGCATTTAAGAACCGAAATGCAAAAAGACAGAGCCAAACATAAAATTTTACCACCGAGTAAATTCGGATTGATTCAGATTACGCGACAAAGAGTTCGTCCGGAACTGAATATCATCACGACAGAGGAAAATCCAAATGTCGAAAACCAAGAAGTGGAAGCGCCCATTTTATTGGTTGCAAGAATGGAGCAGATTTTACGAAATATCATTGAAAACAAAGGAAAAAAAGTGAACGAGATTTCACTGCACGTGCATCCGTTTGTAGCGGCTTATTTGACAAAGGGAATTCCGAGCATCCGACAAAAATGGTCTTTAAAATTCAAAAAGTGGATAAAAATTGTACCAAGAGATTCATATAAGTATCTTCAATTCAATTTCTTAAATAAGAACAACACCTTGCATAATGAATCAAATTAATGGGCAATTCTCATAAAAACATAGATTTAATTTCAGGGAGAATTATTTTTTCATTTAATTTGCCACAAAATTAAAATGGAGCCAAAGAAAGATTTATTGAGAGGGCAATGGCCTTTTTTTCTTGTCTTTTTTGTGATTAATTTCACGGGGCTTATGGCTGTTTCCTATTATGGCAAAGACGATTTGCACATTTATTTCAACCAGCATTTCCATAACATAGGTCTTGATTATTTTTTCAAATATTATACTGATGTAGCAACGACCTACGTGTTGATTGCAACTTTGCTATTTATCATCTGGAAAAAAAACTGGCGACATTTTCTTTTTTTAGGCGGAGCTGCTTTTGTTTCCAGTATCGCAAGTTCGGTCATCAAACGCAGTTTATTTGTCCATGGGCATCGTCCCACGCATTATTTCGAATTGAAAAAAATCAAATTAAGATTGATAGAAGGTGTAGAATCACAGATTCCGTACACTTTCCCATCGGGTCATACCGTTCTGGCAGTGATTCTTTGTTTCTATCTTTGTATGCAGACCAAAAACCGCGGTTTGCAATTTTTTATCTGTCTGATGATGGGATTGGTTGCGATTGGAAGAGTTTATCTTTCCAAACATTTTGTGATTGACACCATCGGTGGAAGTATGCTGGGATTGTTTTTTGCTATTCTCGGTTATTACCTGATTTGGGAATGTTCCAATGAGAAGCTGAACAAAAAAATCCTTCCGGTTAAGTAATTTTTCCCTTCTGTTTTTTCTTCTCAATATGTTGTACTTTTACAATTGTATGAAGGAAATACTTAAAATAAGTTTAGCTGAATTCGATATCGAATGGGAAAATCCACAAGCCAATCTCGAATTTCTGGACGATTTGTTGGAAAATCACCATTCGGATTTAATTGTG
>CALLXZ010000451.1 GCA_937875605.1 uncultured Moheibacter sp. | reverse complement strand
GCTTCCACAGTGATATTGAGAAGTAGAGAAATTTCTTTGGTTGATAAATTCATATACACATAACTGATGTATCGAACATCATTTGAAGTCAAATCTGGATGTTTTTCCTTCAAAGTTTTTAGAAAACCATGATTCACTTCCTCAAAATGTGAAAAGAAATCTTCCCAATCGGAATCTCTTTTCAATTGATTTTTTAATTCTAAAATAGGTTTTTTGAGGCTTGGATTTTGAGAGATTTCATTGTTGGCAGACAAAGAATCTATGATTTCTTGTATCAATTCGTTGCGGGTAGAAAGTGAAAGTGCTTTTGCTGCAAGTTGGCGGTTTTTTGCTTCG
Source organism: uncultured Moheibacter sp. (assembly GCA_937875605.1). Classification (GTDB taxonomy): domain Bacteria; phylum Bacteroidota; class Bacteroidia; order Flavobacteriales; family Weeksellaceae; genus Moheibacter. The sequence goes on along the minus strand of CALLXZ010000451.1, from coordinate 5,864 downwards.
ATTTCATTTTTGAATTTTTCCTGTTCGAGCAAGGTTAAAGCTTCTTTTTCATTCAATTGCTGCTCCAGTAAAATTTTATCGTTCTTTTGTTTTTCCAATTCCAATTCGGCAATTTTCTGATTGTTTTCAGCGATGATTTTGGTTTGTTTCAATCTTGAAAAATAATTCCAAATCGCCCAAAGTGTAATTAAAATCAAAAAGAAAATTCCACCTAAAATCATATAAAACAACTTTCGTTCAGATTGTAATTTGTTCTGACTTTCAGATAATTCCTTTTGGTAATTTTGCAATTCAAATTTAATCCGGCTGTTTTCGAAAAGTTTTCCGTTTTTGATTTGATTCAAGGAATCTTTTGCAAAAAGCACGGAATCTTTATAAGAAAATGCGATAGAATTATCATTTAATTTTCTGTACAATTCAGTCAAACGATTGTAAACGTCAATTTTATTTTCGAGACTGACATTTGCGTCTTTTCCGGCACGTTTCAAATACTCAATTGCCAATGGCAAATTGTTTTCATTTTCATAAACTTTTGAAAGAATCATAAAAACGGAAATTCTGTGTTCGCTCAATTCAGGGGTATTCAAAGTGGGTAAAAGTTCCAAAGCGATCGCTTTTGCTTCCGCAAATTTCTTTTTTAAAACTAAATTCTGAGCATTTGTAATTTTTGCCTGCGCCAGAACAGGTGGTGCTTTTTTCAATAAAGGAAGCGCAATTTTGATGTAAGATTCTGCTTTCTGAATTTCTTCATTTGCATTCGCAACTGTAGCAAGGTTAGTTGCGTACAAGCCGATTTTCATACTATCGTTGTTTTCTTTTGCGATTTCATAAGCCTTCAGAAAATATTCTTCTGCTTTATCATTTTTTGAATCTTTTGAATAGAGAATCGCAATGTTGTTCAGAACAATCATTTCGTGTTTTGCATCCAGATCTTTGAGTGCAATTTTGTACGCTTCGAGGTAATTATCGAGTGCTTCACCGTAATCGAGCATAAGGTAATAATTCGCACCGATATTGTTGACAGCAAGGAAAAGCTGCTTGTTCCATTTATTATTTTCAGCTATACTTTTTACTTCCGTAAGTAATTCCAGTGAGCGCGCATGGTTTTTCTGGTTCATTTCCTTGACCGCTTCGACCAATATTTTATCGCATTCTTCTAGCGTTTGTGCATTTGAAAATGACAAAACGAGGAGAAAAACCCAGCAAAAAAAAAATTTAATTCCCGACACCCTTTTGATAAATGAAAAGATAAAGATACGATAAAGAGAAGAGAGAACGAGAAAGGTTGCGTGAGATACAAAAGAAAACGCCGCTTACTATGAATTTAATAGTACGCGGCGTTCTAATTCTTTGATTTTTTACTTTTTAGAAGCTTCTACAGATGCTTTTCTGAATTCTTTGAACATTTTGCTCAATTCCAATGCAGATTTACGAGCTCTTGTTCCGGCTGCTTTGTTTCCTTTTTCCAATTGAGCCGCAGCTTCACTTTTAAATGATTCGAATTCTTCGTTAATTTTGTCAACTAAATTTTTCATACTATTTTTATTTATAAATTAATTTTAAGGCATACAAAAATAGCATTTACAAGCATATAAGCAAGTTTTCACCCTAAAAATTATGAAGAAACAAAAAAATGGGTAATGGTGTAAATGGTCAAACCAACCAATCCGCCGACTAAAGTTCCGTTTATACGGATGAACTGCAGATCCTTTCCAACTTCCAGTTCAAGCTTGTTACTCAACTCTTTACCTTCCCAACCGGAAACTGTTTTACTGATTAAAATCTGAACCTCTTCGCTGTTTTTCAAAATCATTCGATATAAAAAATGACGGACCCATTTATTTATCCGGATTTTCAATTCTTCATCAGTTTGAAGTGAATCGGATAGTTTTTGAATGTTTTTATGAAGATACGTATTCAAACCTGAATGGGGATTTTCAATGTTTTGTTCCAACATTTTTTTGAGCGAGTCCCAAGCATCGTTTGCATATTCTTTTAAATTTTCAGGAGAAATCAAATCCGTTTTCAATTGTTCAAATTTTTCATCCCATTGACCGGAGATCAACAAATCTTTTGCAAATTTTTCCAGATTTTCCGTCAATTTTTGACGCACGAAATGATTTTTATCCATTTCTACCTCTTCTATAAATTTCAAAACGCCATCGGTCAATTCTCTTGAAATCCGTTTTCCGGCAAGAAAAGAAATAAAAGGTTTGTTCTCTGAAATCCGCTCGCGGATCATTTGTTGACTTTCTTCCACATATTCTTTTAGCTGAGGTAAAAGTTTATCCAGTAATTTCAAATGTTCACCTTTTTCGACCATATAATGAATTCCAGATGAAGTAATTTTTTGATAATCAATGGTTTTTAAGACCTCTGAACCTTTTCGGGCTAAAAACTCACTTACCTCATCGTCTTCCAAATCATGGATGATTTTCTGAATTAATAAGGCAATCTCCTTTTCCAGAATATGGATGCTACTGGGTTTACTTAACCAATCCGAAACGAACTTTACTATATCCAGTTTTTCGATATAAGGACGAATGTTTTGTGGGGAAAGGAAATTGGTTTTCACAAACGAACCGAGATTTTCACCCAAATCATTTTTCTTTCGTTCGATGAGATTTGTATGCGGAATTGGAATTCCCAGCGGATGCCGAAACAAAGCCGTCACCGCAAACCAATCCGCAAGCGCACCGACCATTCCGGCTTCGGCAAAAGCTTCCACATATCCCATCCAGCTTTGTGGATTCTGATACTGAAAATAAACCATCAAGCCATACACAACCGCCATCAGAAAGAAAAGTCCTGTGGCGATTCTTTTGTGTTTTCGGAGTTGTTTTTGTTTGTATTCAGACATTTGTGGATTTGTTTGAATATAAAGGTAACGAGAATTGATTAAATAGGAAATCTTATGATTTTTGAGAAGTTAATTTTTGGAAAGACTTTAAAAGCGTCTGCAGATTTGTGTCTAAGAATGTAATATTGATACTGATTGTTTTTTTTGTTAGTTTTAAAGTTTGATATCTTATTTGATTAAAGAAATTTGATTGATCTATAAATTGTTTATAATCATTGAGATGAATTATTATGAAAGTGTTGTTTTGAACTTTTCTAAACTCAAATTTTCAATGTTATTTATCGAAATAATTCGTTTATTATTTTTATAAAATCCTTCATTTTCGATTCTAAAAATAACTTTTTTGCACATCAATCGACTTGCTAAATTAATTGAAAACCAAATGAAAATTCCGGCAAAGATTATCGAAACGATGGATATTAGTTGTTTATTTTTAAAGAATCATTTTTTAATCAAGGAATATCTGCCCGATGTGACTTCTTTTAATGCAAGTTCTTCAGCATTGAAAAATCCCCATAAGAAAAGTGCACTCATGATTAAAGACAGAATTATATAAAGAAAAACCTTATCGTATTTGTAGTTGACTGAAATCATTTTAATTTCCAATTCGAATTTTCATCTTTTTCAATTTTCACCGGATTTTGCAATTCGAAATAAGGCGTAATTTGTTTGGAATGAATGGTGTCGGCTTTATTTTCTTGGTTCAATTCAAATTCAACAATTTTAATTTTTTCGGATGAATTTAATTTATTAAAATACAATTCTTTAGAGTCAATTATTTTACGATTCCAAAATCCATTTTGATACTGAAAATAACCGTGATAAAGTAAAAACGGAGCTGTTGCAACTAAAAATCCAATCACCAAAATCAATAATTTTTTCCACCATTTGAATTTTGATTTTACCTGAAAAATAAACAACAAATAAATCGAAACTCCGGTCGAAAAAACTAAAATCTGTGGAAAGTAAGAAGCAAAAACACGGTCAGTAAATGTCAATGAAAATTCTTCTCCGCGCAAAAAGTAAACAAAAAACCATGCGATGATAACCATGCATAAAATCAATAAAATTTTCTGTAGGATTTTGTAGAACTTCTTCAATTTTTAAGCATTTAAGAAATGATTCAAAACTTCGATTGCCGATTCAGACAAATTCGTTCCAGGCCCGAAAATCGCATGTGCGCCGTTCTGATAAAGGAAATCATAATCTTGTCTTGGAATCACGCCGCCCACGACGATAAATATATCATCACGTCCAAGGTTTTCCAATTCTTTCACCACTTCCGGAACCAAAGTTTTATGTCCGGCAGCCAATGACGAGATCCCTAAAATATGCACATCATTTTCGATGGCTTGTTTTGCAACTTCAGCCGGCGTCTGGAAAAGTGGCGCGATGTCTACATCAAACCCCATATCGGCATAACTCGTCGCAACGACTTTGGCGCCGCGATCGTGGCCGTCCTGCCCCATTTTCGCTACCATGATTCGAGGTCTGCGACCGAATTTCAGAGCGAATTTATCCGCTAAATTTCTTGCTTCCGCAAATGAATTATTTTGATTGGCTTCCATAGCGTAAACTCCTTGTATGCTTCGTGTTTGTGCTTTGTGACGACCGAAAATGCTTTCCAAAGCATCCGAAATTTCTCCTAAAGTAACTCTTCTGCGAGCCGCTTCGATGGAAAGTTCGAGTAAATTTCCTTTTCCGGTTTTGGCGGATTCAGTTAACTGAGCAAGAATTTCCTCCACTTTTAGGGAATCTCTTTTTTGTTTGATTTTATTCAGTCTTTCAATCTGACTCAAACGTACAGCGGTATTGTCAATGTCTAAAATATCTAAATCTTCTTGTTTTAATTTTGATTTATAAGAATTTACGCCGATGATTGCATCTTCACCAATGTCAATTTTTGCTTGTTTTTTTGCGGCAGCTTCTTCGATTCTCATCTTCGGAATTCCGGCTTCGATGGCTTTCGTCATTCCGCCCAATTCTTTTACTTCTTCGATGTATTCCCAAGCTTTTTCAACCATTTGAGCTGTCAAAGCTTCAATCATAAAACTTCCCGCCATCGGATCCGCAGTACGGCAAATTTGTGTTTCTTCCTGAATAATCAACTGTGTATTTCTGGCAATTCTTGCGGAAAAATCGGTTGGCAAAGCAATTGCTTCGTCCAAAGCATTGGTGTGAAGAGATTGAGTTCCACCTAATGCGGCAGCCATCGCTTCAATCGCCGTTCTTGTGATATTGTTGTATGGTTCTTGTTCGGTCAAACTCCAACCTGAAGTTTGGCAATGCGTTCTGAGCATCAAAGATTTATCACTTTTTGGATTAAATTCTTTCATCATTTGTGCCCAAATAATTCTCGCAGCACGCATTTTTGCAATTTCCTGGAAATAATTCATTCCAATTGCCCAAAAGAAAGACAATCTTGGTGCAAAATCATCGATATTTAATCCGGCATCTAAACCTGTTTTTACATATTCATAGCCATCTGCCAAAGTATAAGCCATTTCCAAAACCGGCGTAGCTCCGGCTTCTTGCATGTGGTAACCTGAAATCGAAATCGAATTAAATCGGGGAATATTTTTCGAAGTATATTCGAAAATATCGGCAATGATTTTCATGGAAGGAGTTGGCGGATAGATGTACGTATTTCGCACCATGAATTCCTTCAAAATATCATTTTGAATGGTTCCGCTGAGTTGATTTTGGTTAACACCTTGTTCTTCTGCAGCAACGATATAAAATGCCAAAATCGGCAAAACCGCTCCGTTCATCGTCATTGAAACCGAAATTTGATCCAACGGAATTTCGTTGAAAAGAATTTTCATGTCTTCCACAGAATCGATTGCTACGCCTGCTTTTCCGACGTCTCCAACCACGCGTTCGTGGTCAGAATCGTAACCGCGGTGCGTTGCCAAATCGAACGCTACGGAAAGACCTTTTTGTCCTGCAGCTAAATTTCGTTTGTAAAAAGCATTGGATTCTTCGGCGGTGGAGAAACCTGCAT
>CALLXZ010000450.1 GCA_937875605.1 uncultured Moheibacter sp. | reverse complement strand
GTTTAAAGTATTTTCAATATAATCTACTACCTCATAGCTTGAATCAAATTTAAGCAATCGGGAACCTTGCTGGCTTTCTTCTGTATGTGTTAAATTTCTGATAGCAAGCATGTTATTGTTTATAGCAAGCATGTTGTGAAATAATATGCCTCCTGTCGGATGGTCACTGAGAAGAACGAGTTCCCCTGCCAATAAATCGTAATAATATGTTGCATTCAGATAGAAATTGAAATAAATTCTATCCTTAAAAATAGTTCCGTTGATGGAGTAACCATCTACTGTCAAATAATCATAAACATAGTTTTCACTCAAACTCATTTTACGGAAACCCAGTCCTGGATATGAGCTTACGTATATGTTATCCTGATGAGTATTCCGATTATCAGTAGATGGCATAACAAAACTTCCCTGTTCCCCGAAAGAAAACGGAGTGGTTTCACCATTAGAAAGGTTCAGTTTGTAGATTCCGTTAAACTCGCCGCTTTCGGTGTAGTTATTGCCAATCAAATAATCCTGATGCAGAAATTTAGGTTCAAATCTTCCGAATTCAGGATCGGTAAAGGGTTGTAGTTGGGCAAAATTATTTGTGCCCGATAATGCGATGATGAGTAATAAACAATATTTCATAATACTTTTATTTGGAGAATTGAAGATCAATTTTGCTTAAAGTCCGGTCTATTTCTTTGTCAACCGGGTCGAAAAATCACTTATTACATTTCCGTATTTTCTAAGTATCCTGTCCCACTCTCTGAATTGTTCGTCAGCTTTTACACTGGTTCCATTATGTCCTGAATATTCACTGTTTAATTTCACTTTAAAAGTCAAGGGGTTTGATTTAGATAGTTTAATGATCAGCCGTGTGCGGATGGTATTTTGTTCAAATGATTGTACACTCCATGCAGTCCGCAGATAGGATGTTTCCTTATCACTTACCTCGATAGCGTCAAAATGGTCTGTAACGATTTGGGTTGTCAGTTTCCATGCATCACCTGGAGATAAATCAGGATTTACCTGAATTTCAAAATCGATATTTGCCTGATCTGTTTTAATAGATGCCTCTTCAGAATCATCTACTTTCATGTCAAAAAATAAGGTTTTAGGAGGTTCCGGACCTGCTTTTTTACCGCATACGGTTGCTTCATATTTCAGGAAACCTACTTTCTGCGCTCTGACATTGTAACACTCGTTTTTGTCCGTTTTGAGTACATAAGACCCTGAAGAAACCAATTGTCCATTTACAACGATTTTTGCGTCACTTTCAGAAGTGGTTACTGTAACTTTTTGAGCGTAAGTCTGGAGAGTTCCAAGAATTAAGAAAATAAAGAATTTTTTCATGTTTTTGTAGTTGATATTTGAGGTTCAAAAGTATTTTTAATATTTGTTTGAAAAAATACCTACTTGTGGGTATTTTTGAATGGATATGGCAGGGTCTTTAAGTTTCTTTGTAATATTTGATTGAACTCAATTCTATGATGTGGGATTTTTTCTACTTTTTATATTGTTCTTTGCTAGTATTTTATTTCGGAGATCCGCTGTAACTAAATGGTGTCTATGCTCTCATATAAAAATCATCAAAAAAGTCTACAACGGAGAAAGTTTTGACATAAGCGAAACAGACTTTACGCAACAATCCAAATCAGAAGTGTTGATTATAGTTTTAATTTGACAAACAGCGACATCAAAAGAGGTTATACAAACCAAGCCATTGCTGATGTTTTGCATAGAAGTATTTGAACCATCAAAACCCATAGAAAGAACATCAAACAAAAATTAAACATTAAAAGTGGCTTCAAATTTCCGGTAGATTTCAACTATCTAAACAACGATGCTTAAACGTAGCTTTTCTCTAAACTCTAAAATTCAAATCGACTAACTACCTTCTTTTAAAACGGGAAGGTTTTGGTTTGCTTTGGTTTTCAGTATTTGTTTTAAATCTTCGTTGCGGTCTTGGTTGTTTTTGTTTCGGTGGGGATAATTCGAAATTTTTCATCGGATACGGATTCTGTTTTGCCTCCGGAATTTTTAAACCGATGATTTTCTGAATATCACGTACATATTCTTTTTCGTCAATATCACAAAGTGTAATGGCAATTCCTTCCGCACCTGCACGTCCGCCTCGTCCGATACGGTGAACGTAGGTTTCCGGAATGTTGGGCACTTCAAAATTCACCACATATTTTAACAAATCGATGTCAATTCCTCTTGCAGCAATGTCGGTTGCAACAAGCACCTGAATCTTTTTATCTTTGAAATTATTCAGCGCATTTTGTCGTGCATTTTGGGATTTGTTGCCATGAATCGCCGCTCCCGAAAGACCTAATTTAGCCAAAGCTTTGACCAATTTATCGGCTCCGTGCTTGGTTCGTGTAAAAACCAAAACGCTTTCTTTGATTTGATTTTTAATTAATTCGTGTAACAATGGAATCTTATTGTCTTTGTCCACATAATAAATCTCTTGCTGAATGGTTTCAGCCGTAGTAGATTCAGGTGTCACCTCCACTTTTACTGGATGATTAAGAATGCTGTTTGCTAATTCCTGAATGGGTTTAGGCATCGTTGCCGAGAAAAACAAAGACTGTTTTTTTTCCGGTAGAATTTTCAATAATTTTTTAATATCATGGATAAATCCCATGTCCAGCATACGATCGGCTTCGTCCAAAACAAAAATTTCAATGTCTTTTAACGAAATGATTTTCTGGTTACACAAATCCAATAATCGTCCGGGTGTCGCAACCAAAATATCAACCCCGTTTCGCAAACGGCTGACCTGCGGATTTTGGTTAACACCTCCAAAAATAACGGCATGTTTAAGAGGAAGAAACTTTCCGTAATCGGCAATGCTGTCATGGATTTGAATCGCCAATTCACGCGTAGGAGTAACGATAAGTGCTTTGATATTTTTATGCGAATTCTGATTCTTACGTTGCGCAAGTAATTGAAGAATCGGAATGGTGAAAGCCGCCGTTTTTCCGGTTCCTGTCTGAGCACAACCCAAAATATCTTTTCCTTCTAATCCCGAAGGAATGGCTTGTTGCTGAATGGGTGTAGGCGTTTCATATCCTAATTCGTCCAATGCTTTTTGTATAGGTTGAATGAGGTTTAAGTCTTTAAAATTTGTCATATAATACGTTCATAATTAAATAGAATTCTTCATTTGACACAATGAAAACTCTACGGTTTTTCTAAAAAAAATAGTTGGGCTTGCAGGATGTAACCGATCATTCTATTGTAGCTTCTTGTGGTAAGAAAAGCCCTGCTTTGGAAGATTTCATAATAGATTTCTCTAATCTGAGTCGGATAATCCGGCACAAAAATACGATAAATAAAAACAATCCAAGATTTAAAGTTATAATAATGCTTTTTTAATTGGATGAATGAAAGGTGTTCCACTTCTAAATTTTCAAATCTCTAAATTAAAAACTATCTTTACCGAAACTTTGCAGAAATGATTATGGATGCTGTAAAACAAAAGAATTACGAAATCGTCCGACAGGTTTTTACCAATTTTTTGGAGGAACAGGGACATCGGAAAACACCTGAGCGCTATGCCATTTTGGAAGAAATTTATTCGACCGATGAGCATTTTGACATTGACCGTCTTTATATCATGATGAAAGATAAAAAGTACCGTGTAAGCCGCGCAACGCTTTACAATACGATTGAACTTTTATTGGATGCTAAATTGGTACGCAAACACCAGTTTGGAGATCAACAGGCGCATTATGAGAAATCGTATTTTGACAAACAGCATGACCATATCATCCTTTCAGATACAGGTGAAGTCATCGAATTCTGTGATCCACGCATCCAGACGATTAAGGCAACCATCGAAGAAGTATTCGGCATAAAAGTTGACAGCCATTCCCTTTATTTTTATGGCAGGAGAAATCAATAAGCGTTTGAAATTATTATCCGTATTAATTATCTTTTTATCGGGCATTTTTGTGTTCGGTCAGGTAAAACCAGCAGATAAAAAAGAGCCGCCCAAAAAAATCAAACACCTTCATTCGGATGTCATGAAAAAAACACCCGAACGTTTTGAAGGCAATCATTTTGCTTGGGGAAAAGTGGGATTTGAACATGATGGAACTCGTTTGTACAGTGACAGCGCCGTTTATTATCAAAAAGAAAATTATTTCCGTGCCTGGTCAAATGTGCGGATGATCAACGATACCGTTTCCATGACTTCTGATAGTTTGGAATACGATGGAAATACTAAAATAGCCAAAGCTTTTGACCGTGTCCATTTAAAAGATAAAAACTCGGAATTATTTGCGGATTATGTTGAATACAATCGGGAAACCGACATCGCCATCGCATCCGGAAACGTGGTAATGATTGACCCGAGTCAACGTGTCGAAACACCTTATATGATTTACAACCGTAAAACGGGAGAAGCGTTTACCGATCAAGGTGCGATCATCAGAGGAAAAGACGGAACCGTAACGCATACGCAGATTTTAAGGTATAATGCCAATACCAAAACCATAGATTTCGATCGGAATACAACCATTGAAACGCCGGATTATAGAATTAATTCAGATAAAATGATCATGAATCAGGCAACGGATATCACTGATTTCATTGGCAGAACGACCATTACGGATCGGAAAAATCCACGTAATTATATTTTGATGCCAACCGGAGGTGGAACATTTAATAAACGAACCGGAGAGGCCTTTCTCAAAAAGCGTTCAACTGTATATAGAGATGGTAAAGAGTTGCATGGTGACGAAATGTATTTTAACGATAAAACAGGATTTGGGTGGGCAAAAGGAGATGTTTTAATAGACGATCCAGAAGAACAACGATTCATCAGAGGCGAATACGGTGAAGCACACCGAGAACTAGATTCAGCATTTGTAACCGGAAATGCCTATGCCGTTAAAGCCTTTGCGACCGATTCTTTGTATTTTCATGCCGATACGATTATGGCGATTCAGCGAAAGGATTCTACTAAAGTATTGAAAGCTTACTTTAATGCCCGCTATTTTAAAAGCAATGCTCAAGGAAAATCGGATTCTATATTTTACAACGAAACAATCGGATTGATGAAATTTTTCCGCAATCCCATCATGTGGTCAGGCGAACAGCAAATTACCGGAGATACGATATACGCATATAATGATCCGGTCAAACAATTGATGGATTCCGTTCGGGTTTTTAATAATTCATTTGC
>CALLXZ010000449.1 GCA_937875605.1 uncultured Moheibacter sp. | reverse complement strand
CCTTTCTCATTCATTCCAGAAACCGCTCCCACAAAGCCCGGCCAAGTGACGATGGCATGTTTGTATCCTTCATCCGGATGAATAAAGGCAACAATTTTATTTTCTGCGAATTCTTCGTTGATGTAAAAATCAAAATTCCGACCGAGTATCATTTTTCCGTCTGCCGTATGATTTCCCCACGCTGCAAACGAAGTACAGCCCACCATCGCTAAATCCTGTAATGCGTGACCGATGTCATGCGCCGCATGGAAATACAAAGTCCGCCAATAAAGCGGTGCTACAAAATCAAAATCGGTAGAAGTAAATTGCGAAATTCCATAGATTTCAGCTTTGTATTCGTTTGTTACATGTTCGTCCAGCTCACGGTTGAAATATCTTAAAAAACCCCGGACAATTTTCTGTTGGAATTTTGAAGGAACCAATTCTTCTATCTTCGAAACAAAAACTTTTTCCTGCTCATACATCAGTTTTTCCGTCAACTTACCATTTGCAATTCCACGCTCCAAAGGATTTCCTTTTACATACATTTCCCAGATTCCAAATTCGTTTTTCTGAAGCTTATTGTCGCCAACAATCCAAAATCCATCCGAAACTTCCTGAAGTTCTGGTACGTTTTTCACTGGATAATTAAACTCAGGCAAGTCTTTATAACCTGTACAAGAAATCAGTAATTGAATGACAAAAAATACAAAAAAAAGATATTTTGGAATCAATTTCATCAAGGAAGTATGTGTGCAATTGCCTGAACAGCCCGATCATGTTTTGCTACAAACGGATTATTTTTATCCCAAACATATCCCGCCAAAACCGCACAAATTTTTCGCCTGATGTCCTCATTAACTTCCGGATGAAAAAACAACTTCTGCAACTCTCCTGTATACCAAGTTTTTACATAAGAACGAAAAACATTAACACCATACATGATGTATTCTTCGTATTCTTTTTGCCAATCCACTTTTTCACCCAGAATCTGTCTTGCTGCTAATTTCGCTGATAAAGCACCGGATTCAGTCGCAAAACAAACACCCGACGAAAATACAGGATCCAAGAATTCCGCGCTGTTTCCGGTCAATGAAAATCCCGGACCGTATAATTTTTTTACTGCTGCCGAATACGAAACTATTTTTTTCGGTTCAAATAAAAATTCCAATCCGGAGAAACGGGATTTGTAATATTCGGATTCGTTGATGATGTTTTGAAAAGTTTGAACATTATCTCCTGCATCAATGGATTCCAGATATTCCTTCGGTGACACCAATCCCAAAGAAGAAATTCCATCCGAAAAAGGGATCACCCAAAACCAATTTTTCTGTGATAAAACATCAAATGTGATTTGCGTTCCCTCCACTCCCTCCGGTCGTCTTTCATCTTTCAAATGCACAAAAATTGCCGCCATCGGCTCAAGTGAACTTGGAGTGTCCAGATCGAGTAGCTTTGGCAGAACTCTTCCGTAACCGCTGGAATCAATGATGAATTTGGCATGAATTTGTTTTTTTTCATCGGAATTCTCAACCGTCGTAAGCGAATCCGTTCCATTAAATTCCACTGTTTGAACCTTTGTTTGGAATTCTATATCCACACCACGGCTTTCGAGAATATCAGTCAGGGTTTTATCAAATTCCGCACGAGGTAATTGCCAGGTCCAATCCCAACCTTCTGAAAATTTCTGGCTGAAATCAAAATTACAGACTTCTTCGCCCCGCAAAAATCGGGCTCCTAACTTTTTTTCAAAATTCTTTTCAAGAACTCCTTCTATAAATCCAGCTTCATCAAAATGATCCATCACACGTGGAATTAAACTCTCGCCGATGACAAAACGAGGGAATTTCTGTTGTTCAACCACTTTAACTTTTAGACCTTTTTGATGTAAAATAGACGCAGCTACAGCTCCAGATGGTCCTGCCCCTATGACGAGCACATCTACAATTTCGGTTTTCATTCTATTTAAGTCTTAATTTCAACCCAAATTTAGCAGATATTCTTAAATTTGCGTCTTCTCTGTTAAAAATTATAGAGTTAATTATTATGATTCAAATTAAAGGTTCGGTTTCACTGCAGGATTTTCAAAAGGTTGTGTTTGATAATCAAAAAGTTGAATTATCCGATGAAGTGATAAATCAAGTAAACGAAAGTTTCCGTTTTCTGACTGATTTCTCCCGTGATAAAATCATTTATGGTGTCAATACTGGCTTTGGTCCGATGGCACAATACCGTATCAATGAGAAAGACCAAATTCAATTGCAATATAATTTAATTCGCAGCCATTCAAGCGGCCTAAATGAACCTCTACCCGAATTGTATGTGAAATCTTCTATGCTCGCGCGTATGAATACCTTGTCTTTGGGGCATTCCGGAATTCATATTTCCGCTATAGAATTGATGAAAGAATTGATCAACCGAAATATCACACCCGTAATTTATCAGCATGGTGGTGTGGGCGCAAGCGGAGATTTAGTGCAGTTGGCGCATCTTGCCCTGACGTTGATCGGAGAAGGAGAAGTTTTCCAAAACGGCGAACGAAAACCCACCCATGAAGTATTTGAAAAAGAAGGTTTGGAGCCGATGAAAATTTATTTACGGGAAGGTTTGGCTTTGATGAACGGAACTTCTGTGATGTCGGGAATCGGAATTGTTAATTTAATGTATGCTGAAAAATTATTGAATTGGGCTATTTCTTGTTCGTCCATCATCAATGAGATTATGACTGCTTATGACGATCATCTCTCGGAGAAATTAAATTTGGTAAAAAAACATTCAGGGCAACAAAAAGTAGCTTCCCGAATGCGTGAATTTATTTCCGGAAGTCAATTGATCCGAAAAAGAGAAGAACATCTTTATAACGGTAAAGTTCAGGAAGAAATTTTCAAAGATAAATTACAGGAATATTATTCCATACGTTGTGTACCGCAGATTTTGGGGCCGATTTATGAGTGTGTAGAAAATGCCAAAAGAATTCTGGTTGAAGAAGTCAATTCTGCAAATGACAATCCAATTGTGGACGTAGAAAGTGGAAATGTTTATCATGGAGGAAATTTTCATGGAGATTATGTTTCATTTGAAATGGACAAATTACGCATTGCCATCACAAAACTGAGTATGCTACAAGAACGACAGTTAAATTATTTACTCAATCCATCTCTGAATGAAATGCTTCCTGCATTTGTGAATTTAGGAAAATTAGGATTAAATTTCGGAATTCAGGGTGCACAATTTACGGCAACTTCCACGACAGCTGAAAATCAGACTTTATCCAATTCCATGTACATCCACAGTATTCCAAACAATAAGGACAATCAGGACATCGTGAGCATGGGGACAAATGCTGCGTTACTTACTAAAAGAGTGATCGAAAATTCTTTTGAGGTCATTTCCATACAACTATTGACGTTAGTTCAGGCGATTGACTATTTGGATTGTTTTGAAAAATTATCGCCTAAAGCCCAAGAAATTTATACCGATATTCGAAAAATAGTTCCTATTTTTAAAGAAGATATTGTGCTGTCGCCACAGCTTCAAAAAATTAAAATTTTTATAATGCAATAATTCAGATTAAAAACTCTCTAAATAGATATGAAAACAAATTTTACACTTATCTTGCTGTTCATGCTGGCTTTTGCATCAGCTCAGCAGTTAGCGGTAGTCGGAAAAGGAAAGAATTTCGGATACATGGATAGTTCCGGAAAAATAGTCATTCCGATCGAATACAAAGCTGCCGGAAATTTTTCAGATGGTCTAGCGGCGGTCAATATAAACGGGAAATGGGGATTTATCAATTCATCAGGAACTATAGTAATCGAACCAAAATTTGATAAAGTAAAAGCATTTAACAGTGGTTTAGCGGTGGTAGAATCTAACAAGAACTGGATGTACATAGACAAGTACGGCAATGAAGTTTCCGGATTTCCTGCTTCCGATAAAAAATATGACTTTGAAGATGGAATTGCTTTTATCCGACAAGCAGATAAAGTAGGATTTATGGATACTAAAGGAAAAGTAATTCTCGAGCCTACTTATAAAGACATTAAACCTTTCTACAAAGGCTGGGCAAAATTCAGTGAAAACGATAAATGGGGATTGCTGAGCAAAGACGGAAAAGTTTTCATTCCGGCAGAATATGACGAAATCAATGTTTCGGACAATAAAATTATCATCGCAAAAAAAGGAACGGATTGGGGAATCATCGGTTCAGACAAATCTTTCAAAAAAGTAGATGGAGCTTCTAAAATCTGGGAATTCTATGGAGAAAATGCTACTTTGACTTACGCAAAAAAAGATGACAAAATCGGATT
>CALLXZ010000448.1 GCA_937875605.1 uncultured Moheibacter sp. | reverse complement strand
GTTATCTGTTGAAAGAAGCCAATGTTGCATTGGTTCCGTTTTATGCATTTGGGGCTTCTGAAAAATCTACCTGGTTTCGTTTATCGGTCGGAACGACTTCCAAAGAGGATGTTTCGAAGATTTTGTTGAATATAAAGAGTTCATTGGAGAAATTGAATTAGATAAAATAGAAGGTCAAAGCTCGAAAATCGAACTTCGTAAAAAGAAATAAAATGAAAATAAACCAACACGTAGAAAACGCAAAACAACAAGAGAAAGCTGGTTTTTCCGTTGAAATATTACCGCCTACAAAGGGAAATAATATCCAACATATTTTTGATACGCTGGATCCTTTGGTAGAATTTGCTCCGTCTTTTATAGATGTAACGTATCACCGCGAGGAATTTGTGTATAAAAAACATCCAAACGGACTGCTGGAAAGGAAAAGCGTGAGAAAACGCCCTGGAACGGTAGCGATTTGTGCAGCGATTCAAAATCATTATAAAATTGATGCGGTTCCGCATATCATCTGCGGTGGATTTGACAAAGAAGATACGGAAAATGCATTGATAGAACTGAACTTTCTGGGAATTGATAATTTATTGGTTTTGCGTGGCGATCCTGTAAAATCGGAATCCACTTTTATGGCAGAACCCAACGGTCATCGCTATGCGTCCGAATTATTGGAACAAATTGTCAATCTGAACCAAGGAAAATACTTGGATGATGATTTGCAAAATAGTTCAAGAACTGACTTCTGTATTGGTGTCGCGGGTTATCCGGAGAAACATTTCGAAGCGCCGAATTTGAATATTGATTTGAATTATTTGAAAAAGAAAGTGGATTTGGGTGCGGATTATATCATCACGCAGATGTTTTTTGACAACCAAAAATTCTTTGATTTTGTGGATAAATGCCGAAAAATAGGCATCGAAGTTCCCATCATTCCAGGACTAAAACCCATTACCACCCAATCTCAAATTACGGCTCTTCCGAAAACTTTTCATGTGGATCTTCCAGATGATTTGGCAGACGAATTGGTCAAAGCAAAAGACAATAAAGCGGTAAAAGAAATAGGAGTGGAGTGGACGATCAACCAATCTAAAGAATTGATACAGAATGGAATTCCGCTGTTGCATTTTTATACGATGAGTAAGTCGGATGTAGTTGTGAAAATTCTAAAGGATGTTTTATAGATAAGATGGAATAATTCCTTTTCAAGATTTTGTTAACGATATTTAAATGGTGACAACCAAGGATGTATTGGCACACCTATTGGTTAGGAAAAAATTAACATTTAAATACGCTTCTATGAAAACAAATTTACTTTTTTACGCCTTTTTACTTTTAATACCTTTTCATGTTTTTGGGTATTATGATGATGCTAGCTTACAGATTGATTTTAACAGTCGCAATTCGTATATCGTTCAGTTGGGATATGATAAATTTATGACCAATGGAAGTTCAATTATAGTTGATCAATTGGACAGCGGATTTCATCCCGTTACGATTTATGAAGTAAGAGGAAGAAAGAAGCGTGTGGTTTATTCGGGTGGTGTAAATTTAGCGGCGGCTTCCATCACGTATGCCGAGTTTTACCGTGGATATCTGACGGTAACCGAAGTCGTTCCGCTCTCTCCTAATCCGAATTTTATGGTGATGAATGATGCGGAATTCAGTCGGTTTATGGATCGGGTAAACAATGAGAGTTTTGAATCAGGGAAATTGGATTTGCTGAAAACGCAAATTCATTATCAGTTTTTTACATCGCTTCAGGTGGCTCGAATTATGGATGAATTCTCATTTGATTCCAACCGTTTGGATTTTGCGAAATTAGCGTTAGCAAAGACTGTTGATCCACAAAATTATTATTTGGTAAGTGAGAAATTAAGTTTTAACAGTAACCGTCAGGAATTGAATCAATTTATTCTTTCCCAATCCAGATAAACATTCATACAATTTTCAGTAAAGTGAATGTTTTTGATGAAACTTCAGGCTATTTTTCACCAAGATGAATATGGAAAAAAAATTGAAAATTAAATTGAAAATTAAATTGAAAAATAGTAATAAATTATTTGCTCATTCAGCTATTTTTTCTTTAATAAATCTATAGAAATCATTAAAACAGTTGAAAAAATTAGCATCAAATTTATTTGCCACGGTTAACCCCGTGGACATGATTTATTTTATCTTTAACTATGACAAAAGAAGAAATCGAAATCATCACTCAAATTGAACAAAAGCTCGGACTTCAATTCCAAAATGAAATGACTTCTGAAAATCTTTGTTTTGCTCATCAAAATGAAGAATTGCAAAATGAATTCAAATTATCCTTTACGATTTCGGATTTTCGATTTTTTATTCAATCATTTTCCGGCAAAACTGTTAAAATTCCAATCGATACCGCAAGTTTTTGGAAATTAGTGGAAAAAGGGAAAAAATTCATTTAAAAATTTATAAAAATCCTATGGAAATTGCATTTTTAAGCTAAAAAACCCATTGGGGTGATTCCGTCTTTTGCTCATATTTTTGTATTTTTACGCACCGAGAAACAAAAACCTTTATGTTAACTATTTTAATAACCGTTTTTGTCGTTGCTTTTCTGATTCTTTTTTCGGGTAATTTCTTCCGTCCAAGTCATTATAAATTCTTAACGGTTGTCCCCTTTTTACTTTTCGGTTATTTCGGATATTATCTGATTAACCTTCAGTGGGAACCGGAACTTTTTTTACGATACGATTGGGTTCCATCTTTGGGGATAAGCCTTGATTTTAAGATAGATGGACTTTCATTATTGTTTTCGTTGATGATTACAGGAATCGGTACACTTATCTATTTTTATGCGTCTAGCTATCTAAAATATGCACCCTATCTGAATCGTTTTTATTGCTACCTTACTTTGTTCATGGGTGCGATGTTGGGATTGGTACTGTCAGACAATCTGATTTCGGTTTTCATGTTTTGGGAATTGACCAGTATCACTTCGTTTTTTCTGATCGGATTTAATAATGAAGAGGAGAGTTCACGTAAAAGTGCGATGTCAGCTTTGGCGATTACAGGATTGGGTGGATTTCTATTGCTTTCCGGATTTTTATTGATTGGAAACATAGCTGGCAGTTATTCCATTCAGGAATTATTGAATTCTAAAGATTTATTACAAAATCATTCATTTTATGTACTGATTTTGGTTTTCATATTTGGAGGTGCTTTTACGAAATCGGCGCAATTTCCGTTTCATTTTTGGTTACCGGGCGCTATGGCAGCGCCTACGCCCGTTTCGGCGTATTTACACTCCGCAACGATGGTAAAAGCCGGAATTTATATGTTGGCAAGATTTACACCTGTACTAAGTGACGGATGTATATGGAATTCCACCTTAATGATCGTCGGTGGAATTACAATGGTTTATGGTGCATTTCACAGTATTTTACGAACGGATTTGAAATCGATTTTGGCCTATTCGACTATTTCTGCATTAGGTATCATCGTGTTTTTATTGGGGATTGGAAGCGAATATGCCATTTATGCAGCTGTGAC
>CALLXZ010000447.1 GCA_937875605.1 uncultured Moheibacter sp. | reverse complement strand
TTCTTTTTGCCTTTCTGGTAAAAAAGTACTACGAATGGGATTGGGAAGAAATGGCCTTTATCCTCATGTTTGCATTTGTTCCGTTTATGACCATTTTAGTACATAGAAAAGTCAATAAATACGATCAAGAAAACGCATAAATCATTCAAAATTTAGAATTTAACATTTAAAATAGTTAGAGAAATGCCACGAGTTTTAACCGGCGTGCAAGCCACCGGAGTTCCTCATTTGGGAAATATTTTAGGAGCAATTTCACCTGCCATCGAAATGGCGAATTTATCAGAAGATAAATCCTTTATTTTCATTGCAGATATGCATGCTTTGACCCAGATCAAAGATGCTGAAACGCTGAAAAAAAATACGTATGAGGTGGCGGCTTGCTGGCTTTCGCTCGGGCTGAATACACAAAAAGCGGTTTTTTACCGACAGTCAGACGTTCCGCAAGTAACGGAGTTGATGTGGTATTTATTAAATTATTTTCCGTTTCAGCGCTTGACTTTGGCGCATTCGTTTAAAGACAAACAGGATTATTTATCCGACGTAAATGCCGGCTTGTTTACGTATCCGATTTTGATGGCGGCTGATATTTTGCTTTATGATGCTGAATTGGTTCCCGTTGGAAAGGATCAATTGCAGCATTTGGAAATCACACGTGATGTAGCCGAACGTTTTAACCATCAGATGGGCGAAACTTTTGTGTTGCCACAAGCAAAAATCAGCGAAGAAGTGATGATTGTTCCCGGAACGGATGGGCAGAAAATGAGTAAATCAAGAAATAATTATCTCAATATTTTTCTTCCCGAAAAGGAATTAAAAAAACAGGTAATGTCCATCCAAACGGACAGTACGCCACTTGAAAATCCAAAAAATCCGGATACAGACAACGTTTTTGCCTTGTATAAATTAGTTGCTTCGCCGGAACAAACGGAAGAAATGCGCCAGAATTATCGAAACGGTGGCTATGGCTACGGTCATGCGAAAAATGCTTTGCTCGAAGTTTTATTGGACAAATATGCTGATGCCCGTTCGAAATTCAATGAACTTTTACAAGACAAATCCATATTGGATGCGTATCTGGATAACGGTTCCATCCGGGCTTCCGTAGTAGCCGATGAAGTTTTACGACGAGTGAGAGGGAAGTTGGGATTGAAGGTTTAGTTAGAAATATAAAATTCATCAAAAAATAAGTTCAATTTCGAATTTCATCAATCACCCAATTGTTATAATTTATTAAATAGTAAGGAAATTCATCTTATCGTTTGTATCTTTGTGAATCAAAAAATTCAGAATAAAATGATACAAGTTTCAGATAGTGCAAAAACCAAAGTTATTTCTTTGATGAGCGAAGACGGAACCAATCTGGAAGAGAGTTTCGTAAGAGTAGGGGTTGAAAGCGGAGGTTGTTCAGGATTGTCCTATAAATTAAGTTTTGATAAAGAGCGCAAAGAAGAAGATAAACTTTTTGAAGACCACGGAGTTCGTATTTTAGTAGATAAAAAATCTTTCCTTTATCTGATTGGAACCACTTTGGAATATTCCGGAGGCTTGAACGGCAAAGGCTTTGTGTTCAACAACCCAAATGCACAGCGAACTTGCGGTTGTGGTGAAAGTTTTGCGGTTTAACTATAAATTTTCGATTTGAAAGTATTGAAATTCATCCTTTTATTTCTTTCGTTTGGCATTTTGGTTCAGGCACAAACTTCTGTGGACAAACTTTTGGTGTTTAGTCCCGATGAGAATTCCGTAAAATTCAACGAAGTATATACGGACAATTTCTTTTTTGGGAATTTCGGAATTAAACCTTTGGTAAATGCTGTCCCGATTGATAATCAAAATGTGAAAACCATCAAAATTTCAGCCGAATCCGAAGGAAAGAAAACGCCCGATGTCATGGTGCTGAATTATGACAAAGAAGGTAACTTAACACAGCTTAAAATCTCTGATCAGCTTTCCGGAAAGGCGATGACGGTGAATTATGTGTATAAAGATGGTTTGATTCAGGAAGAAATTTTTAAGGATAACGAAGGAAGTCGTTCCAATAAATTTCACTATGCCGAAGGAAAAATGATTGTGGAAAACTTGAGACAAATGATTGATATTTACCAATTAAAAGGAAATGTTTTGTACAAACAAACGTACCTGAATGGAAAACAAGTTTTCAAAGACCGAATCGAAGGGAAATGTAGAATTACAACATACAAACAAGACGATATAGACAAAATTTGTTTCAGCGATTTCGATGGAAAAATTCCATTTTCGATACAAGAATTTACCACATCTGAAAACGTAAAGACAAATAAAGTAACATTGGTTCCGGAAACCAATTGGAA
>CALLXZ010000446.1 GCA_937875605.1 uncultured Moheibacter sp. | reverse complement strand
TCATTTTAGAATCAGAAGAATCAGCAAAAGGAAAAGAAATTTTAGGTTTTCTGGCTGGATATGGAAACGCAAATGATGCCTTCCACCAAACCGCTTCTTCGGAAAATGGTGAAGGTGCCTTTCTCGCTATCCAAACGGCGTTGAACGTTGCGGGATTGAAACCGGAAGAAATTGATTATGTCAATGCGCATGGAACCGCAACACCCAACAATGATTTCTCGGAAGGAAAATCATTACAGAGAATTTTTGCAAAAGTGCCGGATTTCAGTTCTACCAAAGCTTTTACCGGACATACTTTGGCTGCCGCAGGATCAGTCGAAGCCGTCTTTTCTTTATTGGCTTTGAAAAATCAAACTGTTTTTGCCAATCTGAATTGGAAAACACCGATGAAAGAATTGGATCTAAAGCCAGAAACTGAACTAAAATCCAAAGAAATAAAAACCGTTTTGTCGAATTCACTTGGATTTGGAGGAAATTGTAGTAGTTTAATTTTTAGGAAGTAATTCAAATGAAAAAAATCTATATAAACGGCTCAAGTTCCATTTCTATTCAACCCAGCTTTGAGAAAGATTATTTTTTTGAAGAAATTACGGAATATTCTGAAAATGGTATTTCTGTAATCGATCCGGATTACAAAGAATTCATTCCGCCAATGCAGTTGCGACGAATGGGAAAAAGTATGCGGATGGCCGTTTATGCTTCGCAAAAAGCCATTCAAAATGCCGGAAATCCAAAAATAGAAGCGGTCATTACGGGAACAGGCGAAGGCTGTCTAAAAGATTCTGAAAAATTCGTAGAAGCTTTGTGGGACAATGACGGCGGAATGATTAACCCAACGTCTTTTATCCAATCCACGCACAATATGGCGGCTGCGACTGTTGCGCTGGCATTGGGTTGCAAAGGTTATAATATGACGTACACCAATAATTCCAATTCCTTTGAATCGGCATTGCTGGACGGAATGCTTTATTTGAATGAAAATCCAATGCAACAGATTTTAATCGGTGGATTGGATGAAATCAGTGAGAAAACCATGGAATTCTGGAATTTAGCCGGATATACAAATGAAGAAAATCCTCAAATTCCGATCGACTTGAATTCGAAAACAGATGGAGAAGTGATTTCGGAAGGAAGCGCATTTTTTGTGGCTTCTTCTGAAAAATCGGAAAATTGTATCGGAATTGTTTCCGCTGTTCAGACAAAGTTCGAAGTTGAAAATACCGAAGAATTCATCCT
>CALLXZ010000445.1 GCA_937875605.1 uncultured Moheibacter sp. | reverse complement strand
GAACTTCAATCATCGATTGCGAAACTTCAATATTCTGCTGCTGCACAAGCAAAGATGGATGTATGTTTCCTTCTAAAGTTTCCGATTCTGAAATTTTTGACAAAAATTTTTCATCAGGCAGATAATAATTCTGATTATTGGTCAACAGCATCAGTTGCTGTTGTTGTATCAAAACATCTTTTTCAACCTGTTTCAGAAATGCCTGGATTTCTTTGTATTTCACTTCCGCAGAAATTTTATCCAGTCCCGCAACATCACCAACATTGTAACGAATCGTCGCTGCATCAAACATATTCTTATAAATACTGTCCAATTGTAAAAACAAATTCTTTTTGTCTTGCAGATACCATAATTCGTAATACGCTTTTTTCACATCGCGTTTTATGACTGCTTTGATAGCTTCGCGATTCATTTTATGAGTAGTCAGCAATTGTTCCATGTAATTCTTTCTGGCTTTATTCAGTCCCGGCCAAGGAATTTCCTGTGAAATCCCAACTTTCCAGATCCCTTGCGGATCACTCGGTCTGAAATCTTCATTTTCTACAAAAACACCCGTTTTCGGAATTTCAATTGCTCCATCTCGGTCTAATTCTGCTTTTTGAATTTGAATATCATTGACTGAATTTTGGAAATTATTTTCAGTCGAAATTTGAATGAGTTCATCCAAAGAAATTTTTTGCTGGGCTTGACCGATTCCAGCAATTAGTATGAATATTATTAAATTAATTTGTTTCATTTGATTTAGATTTAGAAGAATACATCCATTCGTATAAAGACGGAATCACAAATAAAGTCAGGAAAGTTGCTGTAATCAATCCGCCAATCACAACTGTTGCCAAAGGCTTTTGAACTTCCGCTCCAGCACTGGTACTGATTGCCATCGGTAAAAATCCCAGAGAAGCTACGGCAGCCGTCATCAAAACCGGACGCAATCGCATATAAGTCGCTTCCATCACTCGTTTTCGAATGTTCTTTTGCCCTTCTTTTGCCAATTGATTAAAAGTTCCCATCAGAATAATTCCATTCAAAACCGCTACTCCAAAAAGAGCAATAAAGCCAACTCCGGCAGAAATACTAAACGGCATATCGCGCAGATAAAGCGAGAAAACACCGCCAATCGCAGCCATCGGAATCGCTGTAAAAATTAAGGCCGCTTGTTTTATCGAATGAAATGTAAAGAACAATAACACAAAAATGACCGCCAGTGATAATGGAACGACGATTAGCAAACGGTTTGTCGCTTTTTCTAAATTCTCGAATTGTCCGCCATACGTAACATAATATCCGGTTGGTAGCAGATTGGATTTTGCATTAATTTTTTGCTGAACTTCTTCCACCACCGATTTCACATCACGGTCTGTTACGTTGAACCCAATGA
>CALLXZ010000444.1 GCA_937875605.1 uncultured Moheibacter sp. | reverse complement strand
TTTCAAAAAAGCAAACGTCAGCATTACCCCAATCGTCGCCATTCCTACGCCCACCAAAACCGGTGCGTCATAAGCCAATCCCATCGTGATAGGAATCCCACCCAAATAAGCGCCCAGCGTATTTCCCATGTTAAAACTGGCCTGTCCGGCAGAAGCAGCAAAAGTTTCTGCTCCTTTTGCATCGCGAATGAGCATCATCTGAATCGGTGAACCAACCGAGAAGGAAATTACACCCGTTATAAATGCCATTACGTAAGCCATCCATCCGATTGGAGCAGTGAAATGAACGACCAAAAGACAAAGAACCATAGCCGAAAAACAAGCGATGGTGGCTTTGGTGGGATTGATGGAATCTGCTAATTTTCCACCCAGAATATTTCCAAATACCATTCCCAGTCCGACCAAAATCATAATCATCGGAACACGACCTTCCGGCAATCCGGAAACTTTTGTAACCATAGGTGCGATATAGCTGATCCACGCAAAAAGTCCACCGGTTCCAATTGAAATAATTGCAATTAATAACCACGAACGACTTTTTTTAAAATACGTTAATTGTTTCCACAAATTTTTATTGTTGCTTTTAATGACAGGAAGCCAGAGCCATAACGCTAGAAAAGTGACAAGCCCGAGAACCGCGATAATTCCGTAAGTAATCCGCCACGAATAATGATGTCCGATGTAAGTCCCGATTGGAACACCGATGAGGTTTGCCAGTGTCATTCCGGTAAACATAGTAGCGATTGCCTGTGCTTCTTTGCCTTTTCTGGCTAATTGTGTTGCAACAACAGAACCTACTCCGAAAAATGCACCGTGAGGTAATCCCGCAGCAAATCGGGAAATTTCCAAAAGAAAAAATCCGGGTGCGATGGCAAATAGACCATTGAACAAAAAAAAGACCAGCATCAAAACCATCAAAACCGTTTTGGGTGGATATTTTACTGAAAATAAAACCAATATAGGCGCGCCGACAACCACGCCAAGCGCATACAAAGCAATCAAATGAGCTGCTTTTGGGATTTCTATCTCTAAATCCTTTGCAATGTCGGGCAGAATTCCCATCATCGTAAATTCAGTCATACCTATCGCCATCCCTCCAAATGCGAGAGCTATCAATCCTTTATTCATCTGAATTTTTTTTGAAGCCGCAAAGTTCTGTATCTTGATATGAATTCAAAAAGGAATGATGAATTATTTTTTTATGATGAGATTAAATTTAATGATGAATTAATTTCAACTCTTCAGAAAACCGAATTATTCTAAAAAATCCCAATCGGAATTTGAGTGCAAAGTCAGTTTCCGATTGGGATGTTGTTTAATCTATTATTAACTAATGAGTGTTTAGAATGTATAATTGAGGTTAGAAAAAATAATTCTTCCCAATTCATCCGCAGTTTTGGTTTCGGTTCTTTTAGTTTCTCCGTTGACAATTAATTTAGCAGTTGCCGTTTGACCAGGCATTCCGGCAGTAGTGGATTGAGAGCTAAATGAAGCGGTGTTTGCAGTAATAAGCGAAATTTCTTTGGTCCATGGAAGCAAAGTGCCATCTACAGATTGTGCTGCGCCATTTTCATCGGAATAAACAATTAAAAACTTTCCGGTGAAATCTCCCGTTATCTCGTATTTCACATTTCGATTTATAGGAGTTGAGCCACTGTTTTCATCATCACTGCTACAGGATGAAAAACCAAAACTGATGATAAACGCAAATGTCAAAATAGAGATGATTTTTAATGATTTCATATTTAATAATTTAATTTAAAATTTGAACTTTTTTGGTTTGATGAAATCCGTTTTGAGAAAGCGTGATCATATAAATTCCTGTTGGAAGATTTATTTCTTCGATGGAAATTAAATGTTGTCCCGCATTTTGTGCAATGCTTTGTTTTTCTCGAACTAAACGGCCTTGTCCATCCCAGATTTTCATTCCAACCTTTCCATTTACATTTATACAAAAACTGACTTTCGGATTTTTTCCTCCGATCGTCCGCATATATTTGAGATGGCACAAGTCCGTATCATCAGCATCAGAAGTTGCTAAATTTTCTTGAGTATATATTTCGGTTTTGAGCAAATATTCAACAGCAAACCCACCAGTACAAACTAATTTCCAAACTCCATCCTTAAAGATCGATGCAGCATTTCCTGTATTCCATGCAGTTGGTTTAGGTGTCAATTCTGTCCA
>CALLXZ010000443.1 GCA_937875605.1 uncultured Moheibacter sp. | reverse complement strand
AAAAACGAACCCGAATGGATGACCGAATGGCGTTTGGAGGCATTTCGAATTTGGGAAGGAATGACCGAACCCGAATGGGCAAATGTTCATTACGAAAAACCTAAATTTCAGGATATCACTTACTATGCCGCTCCCAAAAAGAAACCGGAATTAGGAAGTTTGGATGAAGTTGATCCGGAATTATTAAAAACATTTGAAAAGCTGGGAATTTCGATGGACGAACAAAAGCGTTTGACCGGAGTTGCGGTGGACATCGTGATGGATTCCGTTTCGGTGGCGACCACGTTTAAAGATACATTGAACGATTTGGGCATTATTTTCTGTTCGATTTCAGAAGCGATCAAAGAACATCCCGAATTGGTAAAAAAACACATCGGAAAAGTGGTTCCGAGAACCGATAATTTTTATGCAGCTTTGAATTCCGCCGTATTCTCAGACGGATCCTTTTGTTATATCCCAAAAGGCGTTCGCTGCCCGATGGAATTGTCAACTTATTTCCGAATCAACCAAGCCGGAACCGGTCAGTTTGAAAGAACTTTGCTGATAGCAGACGAAGGATCTTATGTTTCCTATTTGGAAGGTTGTACGGCTCCGACACGCGACGAAAATCAATTGCACGCAGCGGTGGTGGAACTCATTGCGATGGACGATGCCGAAATCAAATATTCAACCGTTCAAAATTGGTATCCTGGCAATGAAGAAGGAAAAGGTGGTGTTTTCAATTTCGTAACCAAACGAGGAGTTGCCGAAAAAAATGCGAAAATCTCCTGGACTCAGGTTGAAACCGGTTCTGCCGTAACCTGGAAATATCCGAGTTGTATTTTGAAAGGTGATAATTCGACAGGCGAATTTTATTCGATTGCCGTAACCAACAATTATCAGCAGGCTGATACCGGAACGAAAATGGTTCATATCGGGAAGAATACCCGTTCGACGATTATTTCCAAAGGAATTTCCGCAGGAAAATCACAAAACAGTTATCGAGGGTTGGTAAAAGTAATGCCAAATGCAGAAGGAGCGAGAAATTTCTCGCAATGTGATTCGCTTCTGATGGGGAATGAATGCGGTGCTCATACCTTCCCGTATATCGAAATCAAAAATAAAACAGCTCAGTTGGAACACGAAGCGACGACCTCCAAAATCGGAGAAGATCAGTTGTTTTATTGTAACCAACGGGGAATCGACAC
>CALLXZ010000442.1 GCA_937875605.1 uncultured Moheibacter sp. | reverse complement strand
GGATAAAATCAAAAAATGGTCGTTTCCAAAAACTTTTCCACCTTTTTCCTGCTCTCAAAGGTAATAGCTATAAAATTCACGGAATCTCCAAACTCTTTCTTCAGCTTATACAAATCGGGAATTTCTTCTATACACGGAGGACAGCTTGTGAACCAAAAATTGATAATTGAAAGTTTGCCTTTCAAATGTTCAGGTAAAAAAACTTTTCCTGTTTCGTCTTTAAATGATTCAATAGGAAAATGACCACCGATTAGTTTTCTCTGTTCAGCATGAAGATCATATTGTTTCCCATTTTTGTCAATTGCCATAATTATCTTTTCAAACTTTATGGTTTTGATGATGGTATCATTCCTATTCTCTATTTTTATAGAAATCTCCTGATATTGTCCTACTAAATCTTCCCGTTCATTAATTTCTTTTTTTATTTGACGGTAATTTTCTTCTGTCATCAGAACACCGTCGATGGTTTTGTATAATGTAACTTGAGCTGATGCTGAATTTATAGCTACGAAATAAATGAGCAGGAATGTTTTTAATAAGAGGCTCATAGTTTTAGAGTTCATGTTATGGATTTGTGAAAATTATTTTGTTTTTAGTTTTTCTTATAAATTCCAAAAAGAACTGATTAGTTTTCTTATTCAATATTAAAATAAATAATAGAAAAACCCCTAATGATTGATTTGACAAGTCATTATTTTGATCAATTGCCATAAGAACTAAACCAAAAATCAGAAAAAAAGCTAACACAGTATGTAATAACTTAATAATTATATGGTCTTTTAAAATAAGTAATGACAACACAAATCCTAAAATCAAAATATACATAAAATTGACATTTATCCAAAGTCCTCCCATATTGGTAGAAAAATACGAAAAACTACCATACAATAAAGACGTTAATAAGTAGGAAGCCATTATCGGGATAAAAAAGTGTACTACTTTCATATAACAATATGTCTTGAATTAAAAAAAGCCTGCTGATATGTAAATCTATCAAATTCGATTGCTTCAAATGAAATATTTGGAATTATTTCATTTAAAAATTCCTGAGGAAATAATTTCCTTTCGAATTGATTCTCGATATATTGTAATAATTGTTGAACTTCAATTGGTAATATGCTAATTTCATTAATATCTAATATGCTATACGCATTATCAGAAATATTATTTAAGCTAACTGTAAAATAATAATAAGGTATCACTAAACTACAATAACAATTAAAAACCAATATAGAACCCTCAATCTTATCTAAAATAATTTGAAATACAAAACTTGGTTGGCTTAGCATAAAATTTGTTTTATCAAGCACAGAAAGTGATGGATTATTTTCATGAAAATCTTTAAGCATAACTTGCCATTCACTATACTCCGCATTTAAAGAAGACTCTAATTTTGTTTTCAATTTAACTATCTCATCCTTTAACATATAAGTCTCATCCAATCCATTTAACTGAATTGGATAAAACTCATACGCTTTTTTTAGTAGATAATCTTTCATTTCAAATCATTCACATTCCCAAGAACTTGTGATAAAATATGTTTGATGTGGTTGAAGTTGTCCATTCCAACCCATAGGTGCAGAAATACTTACTGTTCCACCCTGTTCAGCACTAATTTGTTGCATCTTTTGTAAAAAATATGTTTTTAATTGTAATGCAGTAGAATTGGGATTAATTGATTGATAAGCATCTGTAAGCTGCTCTGCTTGACTCATTATGCTCTGAGCTATATATCTTGCATTATGATTTGTAATATAATCGCCGTTTGATAATTGTTTTGGCAATCCAAAATGAAGTTCAGGAAAGTGTACATTTTGTAATGCAATAACATTTCCAATTGTTAAGAATTGGACATTTACATTACTAATTCCTGCGTTCTGCCAATTTGAACCAACATCTGTAAAGACAAAACTATTAATACAAACTTTGTCCGCTTCAGAATATAAATAGTCCTTTGCAAACTGCACAGCATCAGAATTTTCATACCATCCATATTCCGATGGTTCCCCGTATGTATCCAAATAATTTTTAATCTGATTTTTGATAGTTGGGTTGTTGTTTAGCCACACAAATTGTTCTTGTGGCAGAGAGTATAAAAAGTCATTTTCAAAAGTAGAACCGGATGTATTGTTTCCTCCGCCATTACTATTTCCTCCGCCAATTGGATCGGTTGGCAAACCAGGATCTGTAGGGCCTCCACCATTTGAACCTGAACCACCAGATCCACCCGAACTTCCACCTGACCCAGATCCACCACTATTATTCCCACCATCACCACAAGGAACTTCTACTAAATCCCACCCATATTCACATTCAGTATTGTCACATGAAACTGTAATAATCACAACTTTGTAACAAGTAGTTTTTTGAAATACTCCAGAATCTATTTCCTCTAACTGAGCTACTCTTTCCGTTTGATTTTCAAAATCAACACCATCGGGATAGTGAATCAGATATACTTTTGATGCATTCTCTTTAATTGATATAAGAACATTTCGAAAGCCCTGAATAGAATCATGTTCTATGACACCAAATGTATACGTCGTTATTTCTGATGTAATAATTTGATTGATTAAAGTCGTATCAATTTCCCAATTTAAGGTATCACTACCTTTATTTAAAAAACCTGAATGATAGCTTTGAAAATATTTTTCAATATTTATTACTTTCGGATTTTGACCTTCCAATTTCATAAACTCGCTAAAAGAAATTTGATTTTTTTGATAGTTTAGCTGGTTATTGTTAATTTTAGTTGTGTCGTCCTCCGAGCAGGAAAACAGTAAGCCTGCTACACATAGCAGTAGAAAATAAATTGTCTTTTTCATGTTAAAGTTGTTTAAGGTTATTAAAATTAGAATTAAATTTTCAGTTTTACAAACTTAATACAATGAGAAGTACATCATTATTCATTTGATGCATACTTTACCCATTATAAGAATATCTTTACTCGCCCCCCACATAAATAATTCTTAATTTTGTTTTACATTTGAAAGAATTTGTTTTAGTAAACTAATATGAAAGTCAAACACAATAAGATACGGGAAATACGGGTGGAAAAAGGATTCTCTCAGGAGTTTATGGCGGAAATAATGGAGATTTCGCAATCCCAGTACAGTCGTCTGGAAAGTGGGGAAACTGTTTTCGACGTGGAGAAATTAGGAAAAGTGATAGAGATACTTCAGGTAAATCCTATCGATATCATAGATTTTGAAGAACCTAATACCATGATTGTAAACTCACCAAATGCAAATAATAATCATTGGGTGATCAATTCTACTGTACATGAAAGTCCTGAAGTCGTGCTCGACCAGATAAAAGATTTATTTAAAGAGTTGGTACAACTTATGAAAAAGGAAAATTAGTCCGTCTAAAGATTGTAAGAGAATTGTATGAAAAAATGTAAAAGGATGGATGTTGGATGTTGGAAGATGGATGTTAGAGTATTTTTTTTATTGATTTTTATACCTTTATTTTCAACGGGTTTGTGGGCGCAGTCAGCCGAACAAATTATCAATCAACATCTTGAAAAATCAGGTGGTGTGTCTAATTGGAAAAAGCTAAACAGCATCATCCTGAAAGGCGATGCCGTTCTAGGATTGGAACAATCCTATCCTATGATCATTTATCACCGACGTCCTTATGAAAAAAAAGTAGTTTTTTCAGTTCAAGGAAAAGAAATGCTGAACGAAGGATTTGATGGGAAAAACGGTTGGACTTTTAATGAGATTTCAGGTAAAAATGAAATTCTGAAAGAATATCAGCCCGATAGTTTTGATTCCGATATGTTGGATTATCAGAAAAAAGGATTTACGGCGGTTTATACCGGAAAATCAACTTCCGAAAGGAAAGAATGTTACAAAGTGGAATTGACTAAAAATGTCAATAAAGTTACTTACTGTTTTTCCATAAAAGATTATTCGCTTTTATGGGAAGAAAACGACGAAGAAAAACAATTTTATTACGATTATAAAAAATTTGACGGATTGGAATTTGCT
Organism: uncultured Moheibacter sp.; assembly: GCA_937875605.1. Taxonomy (GTDB): domain Bacteria; phylum Bacteroidota; class Bacteroidia; order Flavobacteriales; family Weeksellaceae; genus Moheibacter. Next base: position 11,329 of record CALLXZ010000442.1, on the reverse strand, counting down.
ACGCGAATTGTAGGACAACCGAAAGAAGGTGGCGAATACGTTATCAAGTTCTCGCAAATTCTAATTAATCCGAGAATTGACGATAAAATTTTCAAGTTTTGAGTTCGGTGTTTTGCCTAATTAGCAATAAAAACGCATAACTCATTACCCCACAACACTTAACGCCTCATCCCTATTTCAATTCCTTTGATTCTTCGGTATAGTTCGGTTGCATAATTATCGGTCATTCCCGAAACGAAATCCAAAACGCCCATGATTTTCTGATAATCGGTTCCTTTTTCGTATAAAAATTGCAAAGGAATTAATTTCACAGCTTTTTCTTCCGACTTACTTCTATCTGATTTCAAAATAGGTTCGGCAAAATGCGAGAGCAATTCGTACATCACATTATAACCCGCATTTTCAATTTCTACGACCGAATGATGGTTATAAATAAATTCAATGGAAAAGGTTTCGATTTCTTGTAAAACAAAAGCCGAATTCTCATTCTTTTCTTTGACACAATCCAGCAACGGTTTTTCGAGTTTCCCTTCCAGAATTAAATCAAAATTATCTTCGTACGCCAAAGCGGTTTCACGAATTAATTGTCCGATGGATTTCGCTCGCAGATAAGCGATTTTTTCATTTTTATCGGAAATTTCTTCCAATCGGGATTTCACTTTGTCAATTCCTTTCGGATCAAATGAACCAATCAAATCCACCAATAAATTTTTGCATTTATCATGATCAATGATTCCCAACCGATGTGAATCTTCTAAATCAATGATGTTATAACAAATATCATCCGCCGCTTCCACGAGCCAAACAAACGGATGACGTTTGAACATCAATGGTTCGTCCGATTCTTTGATCATCTGAGTTTCTGACGCTATTTTTCCAAAACTTTCTTTCTCTGACTGAAAAAATCCGAACTTTTTACGATGCAGAATTTCTTTCTTTTTGGCAGTTGATTCGCAAGGATATTTCGCAATGGAAACCAAAGTGGCAAAGGTCAATCCAAAAGAAGCTTCTGATTTTCCGTTTTGTTGTTGCGTTAAAATTCGCATCGCATTGGCATTTCCTTCAAAATGAACAAAATCTTTCCATTCTTTTTCGTTAAAACGATTTTTCAGTTTTTCTTCATTTCGTTCGAAATAAGAAGCAATTGCATCTTCGCCCGAATGTCCAAAAGCCGGATTTCCAATGTCGTGACACAAACAAGCAGACGAAATCACGTTGTACAAATTATGACGATAAAACTGACGTGAATTTTTATCCAAATTCTCTCGAAATCTTTTGACAATGAATTCCCCTGCCAGACTTCCCAAGGATCTTCCGACCGATGCTACTTCGAGCGAATGTGTCAATCGGTTATGTACAAATACACTTCCGGGTAAAGGAAAAACCTGTGTTTTATTTTGCAAACGACGAAAAGCCGAAGAAAAAATAATCCGGTCAAAGTCACGCTGGTATTCTGTTCGGGTGTCAGTTGTATGGTTAATCCCCAATCGTTTCGGGGAATAAATCAAATTCAAATCTGTCATAGAGCAAATATAGAGTTTGAAGATGAGTTAATTTGAAGAATTGAAAATTAAAATTCATTTAAAAATTTCTCCATAATCCGTTGTGGTCCTCGAATCCCTTCGAAAATACGTCCTGTATCTATGTATCCTGTTTTTTGGTACAATTGATAAGCAGATAGATTTCGAAAGTTGACCGATAAAACGATTTTTTTTATTTCTGGAAAATGAGTTTGAACAAATTCGTCTGTGAGCAACATGGATGCTTTCCCTAAACCTTTTCCCTGAAAATCAGGATTCAATGAAAGTGAACGAAGCAAAACAGCATCTTGGCAATTCGTATAATTAAATTTATCATCTGTAAAATCCAACACAAAATAGCCGATGGGTTTTTCTTCCAACATAATCGTTATTGAGTATTTTCCAGAGATAGATTCAACCTTTCGAACCACGATGCTTTCATAGACTGAAACGGTAAATTCACTTTGGGATTCATCCAAATCATATGAATTCAATTCATCAAAATGATTGGAATTATAAAATACTAATTTAAGAGAAGATGACACTTTTAGGCTTTGAACTATCTTTTGAAATTACCAACTTCCGCTGGCACCACCTCCACCAAAACTTCCGCCGCCAAAGCCACCAAATCCACCTCCAGAGCTTCCACCACCCCAGGAACCGCCGCCCCAAGATGATCCGCCTCCACTTCCCCAAGAACTACTTCCTCCGCTGGTGAATATGACATCGCCCCAATTAAATCCTCTTCGAGAACGTGAACCACCACTTCCGCCACCCTTGCTTGCGATAATGATGAAAAGAACGATGACTCCGAGAAAGAATAGAAAAATAAACAATCCGTCTGAATTGTCAGAAGATTTTTTGGGTTGTGCCTGATATTGTCCGGCTAATTGTTTCTGGATGGCGTTGATTCCCTTATCTAATCCTTGGTAATAATTTCCATTTCGAAAAGAAGGAATCATTTCACGATCAATGATAAGCTTGGACATTGTAGGAGGGACTTTCACTTGAACTCCATACCCTGTACGTATATCTACTTTCCTATCTTCATCACTTAAAACAATAACGATCCCATTGTCCAATGTCTTCTGACCTACTTTCCAATTCTCCCCTATTTCAGAACTTAAAAGACTTATGGGATAACCCTCCAAATTTTTAAATGCAACAATGACAATCTGAACCGAAGTGGAATCGTCATACGCCACTAGTTTATTTTCCAATTGACTTCTTTGAGCAGCAGTCAGGATATTCCCAAAATCGTGAACCAATTTTACTTCAGGCTTGTATTCTTTTTTAGTCACATCATACGGAGAAACTTGTGCCAGCGAAATAGCGGACAAAAGCAACAATGACCAAAGAATTAATTTAACCCCAACTGATTTCATCCGGCAATTCGTTTTTATCGTCATCCTGAAAAGGAAAATACTTCTGCAAAGCCACACCAGTCATCTCAATTCCTTTAACAAGTCCTTTGGCATATTTACCTTTTTTAAATTTTTTAATTACCGTTATTTTTATTTCATCCCAAAAGTCATCGGGTGTAACGGCATCTATTCCCACATCACCAATTACGGTAAAATTATGGTCTTTGGGTGATACATGAAATAAAATACCGTTGCGGTCTTGGGTTTCGTTCATTTTGAGTGAATGAAAAACCGCAGCGGCAATTTCAAGATGGTTTCCGGAAGGTTCTGCATCTATATGCACACGGATTTCTCCGCTGGTGTTACGTTCTGCCTCCTGAATCGCCTTGATGATTTTCTTTTCTTCCTTTTTGGATAGCGAAAATTCTTTCAATGTATTTTAATTTGAAAAGTCAATTTTAGGAGCATTCTCAGAACCGGTAGCGGCTTTGAAATATCCTTTTTCTTTAGCTCCGATAAAGTTAGCAACAAAACTTTCTGGAAAAGTAACAATCATTTTGTTGAATTTCTCTGCTGCATCATTGTATTTTCTTCTTTCAAATAATATTTCTGATTCCATACTTTCAACAGTGGCTTGAAGACTTGAAAAATTTTGAACCGCCTTTAACTCCGGATACCTTTCAATAGAGACCAAAAGTCTACTTAAAGCCCCACCTAGTTGATCTTGAGCTTGTTGGAATTTTGCAATATTCTCAGGAGTCAAATCGGACGCATCATTTATTTTTACTTCAGTCGAAGTTGCTTTTGCTCTTGCGTTGATCACTTCTGTTAGGGTAGATTGTTCAAAATTAGCAGCTCCTTTTACAGTACTTACGGTTTGATCAATTAAATCTGTTCTTTTTTGATAGGTATTTTCGACATTACTCCATTGTTTTTGAACACTTTGATCCTCCATCTTAATTTTATTGTTCAAGTTGATACCCCAAATTAGCACAATAGCAGCTAAAGCCAAAAGGCCTACTACTCCACCGATTAAACAACCTTTTTTCATATTTTTTTAAGTTTAAATTATGAATGTAAATGTAATTAATTTTTGAATTGATTCGAATTCAAATTTAAAAAGTGGAGTTAGTGTTTAGTAAACTACTTACCCAACTTTCTGAAAGGGATAATTCCCAACCCTCTTCAAATTCACTTAGCTTCGTAATTCCATTGTGGAAGACACTTGCTTGAAGAGGAATTTCTCCGTTTTTCACTTTTTGTTTGAATTCGCTTAAAGGCAATGTGGTAATTTCTTCTTCCAGACGATAGGAAACCAACATACGATTTAACAAGCCCAATTGGTATTTTTCTTCCAAACCTTTTATAATTCGGGTCATACTGTCTATCGAACAACCGGAAGCAGCTTCTATGTTTTCATCGACCGCCAAAACGATAAATCGATCATAGGGAATGGCATAAGCAGCTGTAAGTTTTGCTCCGTGCGCATTCCATTCTTTCATAAACGGTTCAAGTGTATTTTCTATTTCTGTGATTTCTTCCGAGTTAAAATTTCGGGAAGATTGGAAAATCCATATTTTCGAGTTTTGTGATAAATTCATTTCATCAAATTATTTAGTCAAAAGTACAAAAAACTAAAAAGAAAAAAAGGGATGGTTTTAATAACCATCCCTTATATAATTCATTAAAAAAATGTTATTTACTTAACAATCAATTTTTGATTTAAGGTTTTGTTTCCTGCTTTTACAGTTACAATATATACTCCAGAAGGTAAATTAACATTATATTTTTGGTTCAGTTTCCCTCCTAAATGATTGAAGTTTGACTTGTGCACTTGTCTTCCTGCGGCATCATATACAATAGTAGTAACTTCTCCTCCTGCTATGTTTTTAGCGCTGATGTAGAATTCTCCATTGCTTGGATTCGGATATAGTTTGATAACATCTGCCCCATCTATATCTGAAACACTCATGGACTCAACCTCTCTTGTACAAATTTCTACATTCCAAGAATTGATTTGACCTACACCACCCAGCATATTATCAGAAGCATATAGTTTCCATTCTCCTGCGGCTTCACGTCCTTTGAAAACTGCCAAAACTTCATTTGATTTAAACGCTCCTGCTACCGGAGAAGCAGAACAGCTTACGTTAGGATCACCATCCTGGAAAGTGGATTGAATTCCTGAGCGACCGTTACAAGTACGGTTCCATATCAAGGCTCGTGTTCCATAAGGGCTTTGTAGTCCAATAGTTAGATGGGATACATTAGCATGGCTGACATCTAGACCTACTTTAAACTTAGTTATCGCACCTGAATTATCAATGTTCAACGGAGCAAAAACTTCCGGCGATGTGATTTGAGGTCCACCAGGGCCATCGATAATATTGATCGCAGGACCACTGTAAGTATAAGTTTCGCAAGTTTCTCCTAGTACTGTATAATCTATCACAAAACTTGGACTTACCGCATAGAATACATTATTTACTGACTCAACCATAATGTAGGCATTTTCTGATTGAGATCCCGCAGGAATTGTTATTTCTTCGCTTCCATCATTTGGTGTACTTGGTAAAATAGTTTCAAATGTTTCACCACCGTCTTTGGAAAGTTTGATAGCTACATTACTCACGCTTACCGGAGCATTGTTTGTATTGGCTACATCCCAAGTTACATTCAAAGTTGAACCTGAAGAAGCTGATTGCGCTTCAATAGGAGCGGTAACAACAAAAGGACCCGCATCTACTGTGACGGTAACTCTTGCATCGTCTCTCGCTGTCTGAGGTTCTGTAACGTTGTTATTTCTTGTAGTCAATGAAAAATTCAACGGACGGGAAATGCTGGAAACAGATTCCCAAGTTGTAGAAAGAACGCCTCCCAATACTTTTGAAAATTCAGGGAAATATTTAACAGGTTCACCAATTGGATATTCGGACTTGAAGTTAGGCCCAGTCGGTTTGGTTGGATAGGCTTTTGAATTATTCCCGTACTGAGCAGGGTTTGCATTGTCTATCTGCTCCCAAGTATGTGTATACTGATCGCTTGCAGGACCAGAAACATCTCCTCGCAAAACAAAAGGAGTTGAATGTGGAATTGTATAATCCGAACCTGCATTCACAGTTGGAGGTGCCGTTGGCATTGGAGTAGGAACTCCACAAGATGAAACTTGGTTCAAACGTGCTTTGATTTGTTCGATACTTGCAGAATGATAATAATCGTATGAATTTGACTGAACATCTAAATTTCCGGTAATTCCGGTGTATGCCATGATAGTATTTCCACTTCCTACCTCTACCGGGCGTCCAATTTGATTTCCATAAAAAGTATATGTATGACCGGCTCCTAGCTGGTGCCCCATCTCGTGTGCTACATAATCGATATCGAAAGTAGCTCCTTCCGGAATGTTATGTGCAGTCCAACCTCCGGCTTTTAAACTTGTACCACAAATTCCATTCAGATATGCTGCTCCGTTCGCTCCTTCTTTATCCACCAAATGACCTAAATCATAATTGCTTGGTGAAACCAATCCAGAAATAACAGAATTCGCTTGATCAGGACCTCCTGTAGTATAAGGGTCTGTAGAAGGATTTGTGAAGATCAAACTTTCAACCTGTTCTATTAAGTTGAAATGAATCGATAAATCTTTTTCAAAAACTCCATTCAGTCGTGTCATAGTGTCATTAAAAGCCGCTAATACATCAGCTACAGTACCGCCATGGTATTGACCATACTCACCTGTGCATGAAAGCGCTAAACGGAATGTTCTGAAATTACCTGCCATTACCGCTTCGGAACTTATGTCTTCGCTTGTCCCTGAATGATCATCTCCTAAAACCTCACACTCGAAATGCTCACTGTGTTTACGATGTTCGGAAGAGTTATACACTATATATACATCATTACTTTGGGTATAAGGCTCCATAAAAACCGACTCTCCGGCATTTAACATCATCGAAGAAATTCCTTTATGAGAAATGCTGAAACGCAAATACGAAGTCGGATTATCCAATCCTTTTCCTATGTATGATCTGATTTCCGGATATCTTTCCTGTAAAGAAGGCTCAAAGTTAGAAGCTTCCCATACTTCAAACCTTTCAAATTCTCCTTGTGCAGTTGGCATCAAAATCACTTTTCCGGATTGCCCTGATTTACGATCCGAAACTTGGCTCAACTTTTGACGCATCTGGTCTACATTTAACGAATAAAGACCTGCAGAAACAATCTCTTTTTTCGAATTTTTGACTTGCTGGTTACTTTTCAAACTGACTTTGCTCCACTGAGAAAACAAAGAAACAGGCAGAAAGAAAACCAAAACTAATAAAAGTGTGTTTTTCATTTTGCTATTTATTAAGATTACTTTAATTTTCCACTAATTTAGGCAAAAAATCAAATCATGAAATTAAATTTATTATTTAGTATTCTCTTTCTTATGTTAACCGGAAGTTGTAATGAAGCTAAAAAAATGAACCATGAAAGCAAAAACTCAGATATTGTTTCCATCTCTTTAATTCAGAAATCGGATACTGGAACAAAAGAATTGACTTTGTATAAGAATCATTATACGATGAATATTAACGATGAAAATTACCGTTACGATTTGAAAAGTGAAAAATGGACGGAATTAAGGAATATTTTAAATTCTTTGGACATTGATAATCTATCTAATTATTTTTCTGACGAACCGGAAGGAAGATTTGTGGATAAAAGTTTAGTCAGTCAAATTATAATTGAAAATAAAAACGGAAAAAATTCATCTCAAGAAATTACGCCTGAAAGAATTCCGAAAGAATTAAATGAATTGTACGATTTTTTACTTTCTTTTTTTCCGCTTCAGTAATTATTTCAATCCTCATATTTACATTTGAAATAAAAGAGATTAATTTTTCAATTAATCAAAATTCCGCATCATAAAGTTGAACATTTTGACTTTTTCCCGTCATGTAATATGATGTCTAATTCCCTAATTCTCTTTTAGTTTCTCCCGAAAATACTTTGAATTGATCACATAAAAAACAAAATCTATTTCTTTCTCAAATCTCTCGGGGTTTATTTCGCTCCACTCAGGATTTCCAATTGCAAGAAACCTTAATATCCCGGCTGAGTGGGGAACATAAAAATCGGCAATTTGTTTCTCATTGAATTCGTATTTATATCCTTTACCCGTTGTTAAAGAAATAGGCTGATATTCAAATTTGGGATTTTTAATTTCATTCCACAGCAAATCCGGATAGTAGTAACCTATAACATTTAAGTAATAAGGTGTATCATTATGCAAAAAAAGGATTTGTTGATTTTTTGCTGATTTTACAGTTGATTTTTTGAGTTGATTTAATTCTTTAACTGTTATGTATACCACATCTAAATTTATAGTGTCGTGGTAATAATCATTGTACGCATTAAAATCAATTGTATCTTTTCCAATCGGCATTTTAAACGTTCTGAACATTTCCTTTTCTTCCGTTTTGGAAGAAAATTCATAAAAACTCGAACAAGACAAAGTCAATATTCCAAATGTGAGAAGTAAAATTGATTTCATTTAAAAAATGATAATTTTAAACACATCACAAATCCTGCGCTTCTGCAATCAATTCTGCCAAATCTTTTACCAAAACTTCGGATTCCTTGTTTTTATGCTTGATACCATCAGTCATCATCGTATTACAAAAAGGACAGCCGGTAGCAATAATCTGGGGTTGTGTTTCAAGCGCCTCTTCAGTTCGCTCGATATTGATATCTTTGTCTCCTTTTTCAGGCTCTTTGAACATTTGTGCTCCACCGGCTCCACAGCATAAGCCACGCGTTTTGCAACGTTTCATTTCTACCAATTCAGCATCCAATTTCTCAATCAAAATTCGAGGTGCTTCATACACATTATTTCCCCGCCCCAAATAGCAAGGATCATGAAAAGTGATTCTTCGACCTTTGAATGGCTGACTACCTTCGATGGTCAGTTTACCTTCATTGATGAGTTTTTGTAAATATTGTGAATGGTGGAGTACTTCATAATTTCCACCCAAAGATGGATATTCATTTTTTAAGGTATTGAAACAATGTGGACACGTCGTAACGATGGTTTTGATTTCGTAAGCATTTAGAACTTCTATATTCATCATGGCTTGCATCTGGAAGGCAAACTCATTTCCGGCACGTTTTGCAGGATCTCCTGTACAGCCTTCTTCTGTTCCCAAAACGGCAAAATCAATTCCTACTTTGTTGAGAATTTTCACAAATGCTCTTGTGATTTTTTTTGCTCTGTCATCAAAGCTTCCGGCGCATCCAACCCAAAAAAGAACTTCCGGTTGACGACCTTCTGCCATATACTGCGCCATGGTTTTTACCTGTAAATCTGCCATGTAAAAAGTTTGATTCAAAAGTAATAAATAAATCTTATTTCAATTGGAAATATAAAGTAGGAATATACTTTGACCAAAGGTTTTCATACAATTTGGAAAAAGTATAAATAATGAAATTTTTATTGCTTTTCTAATGAAAGAATATCATAATAATAATTTTTTGCATCATTAAATAATTCTTCTGAAAAAATTTCAGCCAGAAATTCGTGATTCGGATCGAAATTTATGTATTTCCAAGAATCTTGCGTTTCATTATCCTTAATCCCAATCATCATACTTGTCGTTTTAATCAGAAGGGTATAATTATCAACAAATTCCGGATACAGACGTTGTCGGTTAAATTGAAGTCGGATATTTAATGCTCTCTCGGTTAAATTACCCAAAATGTCATAAAACTCTTCTTTTTGACTGATCATTTTGAATTGAAAAGGATAATGAATAAAAGCATATCTCCTACCTTCCGTTGATTTACTTTCTCTTACCGATGAAACTTTCAAACTGTTTTTCTGGACTGGAATAATTTCCATTTTGAATTCTTCATTTCCTTTAGACATTTGCTGTAGAGATGCTTTCATAGTATTTTTATCTACTAATTCAAAAATGGCCGGATGCATATAATCGATAACGGCTTCAAATTTTTGATTTTCTGTTGCCATTATCATTTCGGAAACATCATTTAAAACGGTTTGTTGTTCTGAATTTTGTCCGAATGAAAGAGTGGAAAAAATCAATAAAAATAGAAGGGAAAATGTTTTCATATAAATTGTTTTATAAATCTCCGTCATCATCAAAGACTTCGATGGTTATTTCTTTTTCGATCAAATCGGTAAATTTTCCTTTGTAACGTGTTGCTCTCACCAAATGGTTGTCAATCCAATGGTAATTTCCGCCACGTGGTTTTCCGAAAAGAATTCCATGGTATTTGAATCCGTGTTTTTTCAACCATATTTCGGTATATTCGCGATGAGATTCGGTCCTTGATGTAAAGAAAAATATAATATGTCCCTCGTCGTACCATTTATTTAAAGTAACAAGAGCATCCGGATAAAGCTCAGCAGTGAGCATACGCTCCGGTTCTTCGTTTGGGATGTCATCACAGATGGTTCCGTCTATATCAATCAGATAATTCTTAATTCCTGCCGGCAAAACAGGACTTACATGTTCTCCTTTGTCTAATTTTTCCTGTAGTAATTTGTCGACTTCGTCTTTGTTCATTTTGTGATGGGCAAGATTATAAATTCAATTATTTCACAAAAATATAGGATTCATGTATATTAATTTCATCTAAATAAATGAATTAATAAAATTTTGTAAACAAATTAGAATTCAATTGAAGAAAAGTTATTCAGTCCAATTCAAGCGATCCTGTTGATTGAACTGCCAAGGGGCGCTGTTGTTTTCGATATTGGACATCATCAAATTCAATTCCTGAGGTGCTGCTGACTGTTCCATCACCAAATATCTCCGTAAATCAATGATAATCGAAAGCGGATCTATGTTTATAGGACAAGCCTGCGTACAGGCATTGCAAGTGGTACATGCCCAAAGTTCTTCGGGAGTAATGTAATCGTTTACCAACGTTTTGCCGTCGTCTTCCCATTTTCCCTTTTGATCGATGATTTTACTCACATCTTCTAGTCGGTCGCGAGTATCCATCATGATTTTTCGTGGCGATAATTTTTTCCCTGTGATATTTGCTGGACATTCAGAGGTACAACGACCACATTCCGTACAGGTATAAGCATTCAAAAGCTGTACACTGTTTAAATCAAATATATCTTTTGCACCAAATGTTTCCGGAGCGGCTGGAGCTTCACCTTCAGCCGGAGCTGCAAACGGATCAGCATTGGGATCCATCATCAGTTTCACTTCATTGGTTACCGATGGCAGATTATTAAATTCACCTTTGGGAACCAATTTAGAAAAGTAAGTATTCGGAAAAGCAAGTATAATGTGCAAATGTTTGGAATAGTATAAATAATTAAGAAAAAACAAAATCCCGACGATATGAAACCACCAACAAACACGTTCAATCATAATCAAAGTAGATTCACTCAAACCGGTTAGAAAAGGTTCTGTCAACCAACCACTG
>CALLXZ010000441.1 GCA_937875605.1 uncultured Moheibacter sp. | reverse complement strand
GTCAGCATAAAAGCTTGGCGTGCTACTAAAATTAACTTGGTCAAATACCTAAAATACGAATAAATAACTTGGATTCAGAAATATAAAAATTGATAAAACGAAGACTTCAAACTTCTACAAATGAAGCAATTATGATCAACAACTGGATAAAAATAGCATTTCGAAATTTTGCCAAAAATAAATTGGCGGCTTTCATCAATATATTTGGATTGACAATCGGAATGGTCGGTGTGATTCTGACTATTTTGTACTGGAAAGATGAATTGAGTTATAATCAATGGAATCCTGAAAAAGACAATGTTTATCAGGTCGTTCATCAAATGGATGACGGAGATATCTGGTCTTCCGGCACCATTCCGGAAGGTCCGAAATTAAAAGAAAAATTTCCGGAAATAACAGATTATCTCTATTTAGACTGGATGACCGGAGCTCTTGTGGAATCTAATGGAAAATCTACCTACCTGAACGGACTCCTCAGTACTACCTCGAACTTTTTTGATTTTTTTCCTTTCGAATTTACCGAAGGCTCTGCTAAAGGAATACTAAACGATTTACAAAGCGTTGCCATTTCACAAGAGTGGAAAAATCAATTGTTTTCGGAAACATCCGCATTGGGAAAAACAATTAAAATTGAAGGAAAAGATTACATCGTAAAAGGTGTTTATCAAAACAATTTCAATTCTTCCGAGCAGCCTGACGCCGTAATTCCTTTCAATTGGAATGAACTCTGGAACAATTATTCAACCGCTTGGGGAAATTATTCTTATAAATTATACATCAAACTCAAACCCGGAAGTATTTCCCCCGAATTGCTCAAAAAATTTAACCATGAAATTGTTTATATCAATCAGGTAATTCCATATTCAAAAGAAGGGGGAATGACCCCTGAACAATATATCGAAAAATATGGAAACACTGAAATATTACTTGACAAGTTGAGTGATATGCGTCTTTTTTCTCAAGGCGATGGTGGCACCATCGGAAAAGGAAACGTTTCGCTTCTATATATTATGACAGGTTTATCCATTGTAATTCTATTACTTTCTTGTGTCAATTTCATCAACCTCTCTACCGCAAATGCTTTGAAGCGGGCTAAAGAAGTTGGTGTAAGAAAAGCTTTGGGTGCAAAGCGAAAAAATGTGGTTTTACAATTCATTCTGGAAAGTTTCATTTTGTGTTTGTTTGCCTTTGTATTGGCGTTGGCTTTATCGGAAATTTTACTTCCCTATTTTAACGAATATTTCAACAAAAGTCTGGAACTGAAATTCGGATCTATGTTGTTGTATTTGGCAATGATTCTCGCAGTTGTCGTTTTGATTTCCGGACTTTTTCCAGCGCTTTATTTGTCGAAATTTCAACCCTTAAAGGTCTTAAAAGGAAATTTCTCCCGAAGCAAATCCGGCGTTTGGGTTCGAAACGGACTCATGGGATTTCAGTTTTTCATTTCCGCTTTCTTTTTTGTCGGAGGTCTGGTCGTTTATATGCAGGTTCACTACATGATGAACCGTGACCTGGGATTTAAAGCCGACCAAACCGCAGTTGTTTATATGAATAATTACAAAGACACTACTCGTTATGAAAAATACGAACTCCTCAAACATACTTTTAAAAACATTAAAGGAGTGGAAGAAATCTCTTCAGGAATGCGTGTCCCCGGCTATATGAGCAATAATTCCAGTAATCTAATGTATCTTGAAAAATCGGTTCAGGCAACAAGTTGTGCAATGGATTACAACTTTTTGGATTTAATGAATGTTAAACTGGTCAGCGGTCGTAAGCTTTCACCCGAAATTGCCTCGGATTCCACTCAAAATATTTTGGTCAATGAAACACTTGTTAAAAAACTGGGTGTAAAAGATCCGATTGGACTGGAAGTAAAATCCGGCATGAACGACCAGACTTTTAAAATTGTGGGAGTGGTTCAGGACTTTTTTGTGGAAGGTTTCCGACGGGAAATCAACCCTACGATTTTCTTTCATTGGAAAACCGTGAACTGGCAACGAGGAAATTTAAGTGCCGTTTTGTTTAAAATAAATCCGGAAACAACCGAATCTACGCTAAACGAAATCGAAAAAAGATGGAAAACGCAGGTGGAGCCAGGCTATCCATTTAAATACAGTTTCATTGACCAACAATTTGTAAGAACCTATGATCAGTATAAAAAACAGAAAAATATCTTTTTCATTCTCACAACCGTAGTCGTTTTAATTGCTTTACTCGGACTATTTGGTTTGGTTTCTTTTATCATCGAACAGCGAATGCGGGAAATTTCCATCCGAAAAGTTTTGGGTGCAGATTCGGGCGATATTGTGAAGATGTTCAGCAAAACCTATGTCGTCATTGCCAGTATATCCGTTACCCTGAGCATTCCTGTGACATATTACCTGATGCAGAAATGGCTGGAAAATTTCGTCTATAGAATTGAATTACCGTGGTGGCCGTTTTTACTTGCGTTTATTGTCATCATTTTACTTACCCTTTTGGTAGTTTCCATTCGCTCGTTGAGAGCAACCAGAAACAATCCTGTGGATTATTTGAAGTACGAATAAATCAATTTACAAAGGAAGACATTAGAAGTTAGATTTAAAAAAATGAAAAAATTATCCCTTATATTCCTTGTTCTTATATGTTGGAATCTTTCTGCTCAGGCGCAAAATTGGACACTGGAACAGTGCATTCAATATGCTTTAAAAAATGATTTGGCACTCAAAGAAGCGGCTCTGAACCAAG
>CALLXZ010000440.1 GCA_937875605.1 uncultured Moheibacter sp. | reverse complement strand
AAAAAAAAATAATTATGGCAAAGAAAATTGGAATTTTATTTGGGATGGAAGACACTTTTCCGTGGGCATTTATCGAAAGAGTAAACAAATTAAGCAAAGGGAAAATCGAAGCAGAGGCAGTTCGGATTGATAAATTGGAACAAGGTGCAGATTATGGTTATGCCGTGATCATCGATCGGATTTCACAAGACGTTCCTTTTTACAGAGCTTATTTAAAAAATGCCGCTTTAAATGGAACGTATGTAATCAATAATCCTTTTTGGTGGAGTGCTGACGAGAAATTTTTCAATAATTGTTTGATGGAAAAAATCGGGATTCCGGTTCCTAAAACCGTTTTATTACCATCACATGAACGTCCGGATAATACGAAAGAAAATTCCTTCCGGAATCTGGCATTTCCTTTTGACTGGGATTATATCTTTAATTATGTTGGATTTCCGGCTTATATGAAACCGCATGATGGTGGTGGTTGGAAAAGCGTTTATCAGGTTACGAGTCCGGAAGATATGTGGGAAAAATTGGCAGAAACAGAGCAATTGGTAATGATGGTTCAGGAAGAAATTGTTTTTGATGATTATTACCGTGTGTATTGTTTAGGTAAAAAGTATGTACACATTATGCCTTACGAACCGAGAAATCCGCATCATCTGCGTTATGCGACGACGCACAAAACGGAAGGAAAGGAACTGGAAAAATTATTAAAAACCATCGAAGAATATACCATCAAAATCAACGAAGCTTTGGGGTATGATTTTAATACCGTTGAGTTCGCAGTTCGTGATGGAGTTCCTATTGCAATCGATTTTTGTAATCCGGCGCCGGATGCCGATGTGAATTCGGTTGGCGAAGAAAATTTTGAATGGATTGTGGAACACGTTGCCAAATTTGCCATCGAAAAAGCAAAAGCGTACAAACCGGGAAAATCAAATGTTTCCTGGGGGAAATTCGTTACAGGCGAAAAGTAATAAAAACACGACTTAAACTTAAAAACTACTGATATGCATAGGTTTACAATAGGTGTAGAGGAAGAGTATCAAATCATAGATGCTGATACTAAAGATTTAGTGTCCCATGTCTCCAAAATTATAGAGGGCGGTAAAGCAACTCTCAACGAGAATCTCAAACATGAAATGCATGAGTCCGTTGTGGAGATGGAAACCGGAATTTGTCAAAATATAAAAGAGGCACGCGCTGAATTGACGAGTTTGCGTAAGCGTTTGGTGAAAACAGCACATGATCAAGGTCTCCGGGTTTCAGGCGGTGGAACGCATCCCTTTTCTGATTGGAAAGCCAATAAAATCACGCCGGCCGAAAGGTATGATAAAATCGTGAGTGATCTGGGCGATGTAGCTCGGGAAAATTTGATTTTTGGACTTCACGTTCACATTGGGATTCCTGATCGGGAAGAAGGAATCCGGATTCAAAATGTGATGCGATACTTTTTGCCGCATATTTATGCGCTTTCTACCAATTCTCCATTCTGGATTGGACGAAATACCGGATTCAAATCCTACAGACAAGAAGTATTTGCAAAATTTCCACGAACCGGATTGCCTAGTTATTTTAGCAGTGTAGCCGAATTTGATGCGTATGTAAATTTGATGGTGAAAACCGGAACGATTGACAATGCCAAAAAAATTTGGTGGGATTTGCGTGTCCATCCGATTTATCCCACCATCGAATTCCGTATTTGCGATATGCCTTTGACCATTGATGAAACGGTTTGCCTGGCGGCAATTATGCAAAGTTTGGTTGCGAAGGTTTATAAAATGCACCAGCAAAATATCAGTTTCAGAAGTTACAGAAGGTTGCTTTTGACGGAAAATAAATGGCGTGCCTCCAAAGACGGTGTCGAAGCGCATTTAATTGATTTCGGAAAAGAAAAAAGCGTGCCTTACAGTGAATTATTGGAAGAATTATTGGCTTTTATTGACGATGTAGTAGATGAATTGGATTGCAGAGACGAAGCAGCTTATGCAAGAAAAATCGTGAAAATGGGAACCGGAGCAGATCGTCAATTGAAAGTTTTTAAAGAAACCGGAAGTTTACAAAAAGTAGTGGATTATATGATTTTTGAAACCGAAAAAGGACTGCTGGATTGATTTGTGGATAAGTTGATAATTAGTAAAGAGTATTTCTAAATGCTCATTTTTGAAGAGTTTCCTAAATTTGTCCAAATTTTTGAAGAATGAAATTCTTTAAAAAACGATTAACATAAAAAATTACGAATGAAACAAAAAGAAATCCGCATTGCGCTTTTGGATATGAACAATCAACAACCGAATCAAGGATTTAAAAACATCGTTGATCTGGTGAAAATGTTCAGAACAGAATCTGAAATGAAGGTTTCGTTTGATATTTATGATGTGCGTTACAGATGCGAACTACCAACTATTTCTCAATACGATATTTTTATTTCCTCTGGCGGACCCGGAAATCCGCACAGAGAAGGTTTTATTTGGGAAGATAAATTTTCCCAATTTTTAGACGATATCTGGCAACATAATGTAGAAAATGAGAACAAAAAGTTTTTATTTTTAATTTGTCATTCGTTTCAATTAGCGGTTATTCACTGGGATTTAGCAAATGTTTGTACTCGGAAAAGTTATTCGTTTGGGGTGATGCCAATTCATAAAACGGTAGAAGGAACTTCCGAATTTTTATTTGAAAATCTACCCGATCCTTTTTACGCCATCGATTCCCGAGCGTATCAATGCATAGAGCCGGATGATGAAAAAATTGAGCTTTTTGACATGAAAATTGTGGCGTTGGAAAAAATACGTCCGCATGTGGAATTGGAAAGAGCTATCATGGCAATTCGATTTTCCGATGAAATTTTCGGAACCCAATTCCATCCCGAAGCCGAACCAAAAGGATTTCGTGAAAATTTGAAAGATAAAAACAACAAACAAACGATGATCAAACATCATGGTTTGGATAAATACAAAGAAACACTGGACAGAATTGATGATCCGGATAAAATTGTGCTGACACAAGCGCAGATTATTCCACGGTTTTTGCAAGATGCAACGCAAAAAATCACTAAAAAAAAGTTTGAATTCGTTGGCTGAGAGAAGCTGGTTACTTGAAGTCGGATGATGGAACAGGGATCTGATAAAATGATGTTGTAAGAGTTTAACATTAAAACTTGAAACCAAAATATAATTCTATGATTTCAAAATACAGACAAGAATTTAATTCGCAGTTTTCAGCGGAAACCTATCAAAAAGTACAGGATTTAATTCGTGAAAAATGCGGTATTGACTCAGGATTCCGTATTTCAGAAAGTCCGGTTTTTTTGCCTGATTCTTTTCGTGAAAAATTGGTAAATGCTTCCAATTCGATCATCGAACAAATTAAATCCATGCCCGATGAAGAATTAAAAAAAGCAATTCCATCTAATTGTTTCGTACCAAATGATACGGAAAAACCACAATTTTTGGCTATCGATTTTGGAATCTGTAAAGATAAAAACGGAGAGATTTCTCCGCAATTAATAGAACTCCAGGCTTTTCCTTCTTTGTATGGATTTAAGAAAATTTATGAAGAAATTTTGGTCGAAAC
>CALLXZ010000439.1 GCA_937875605.1 uncultured Moheibacter sp. | reverse complement strand
TCTACCAACGTTCCACCATACGTTTTACCTCCGGGAATCCATAGGGAAGAATTACAGGGAACGACCGGTTACCAAAGCCAGAATGAAGCTTCCATGTTATTGAAAGCAAAATTGAGTGGAACAAGTCCTACGAAAGCAGTTTTCAAAAATACCAATTTGGATCTGAGAAGATACAAACGATTGGAAATGTTTGTTCACGCAGAAAATCTTAAAGATGTTACGAACCAAGCAGTGGATGAAACAACCAAATTATTCATCCGTTTGGGAAGTGATTATTCCGATAACTATTACGAATACGAGATTCCATTAAAATATACAGCCAAAACACCGGATGGAAATCCATCCAGAATCTGGCCGGACGAAAACTTAATTGACATTTACACCGATTTCTTTGTAGATGCAAAAAAAGCAAGAGACTTAGATGGTGGTGTTAATGCTACTGACCGATACGCTTTTGTTCCGGATACAGAAAATCCTTTGAAAACGATTTATGTAAAAGGTCGTCCTTCATTGGGTGGTGTGACTTCGGTTATGATTGGTTTACGTTCCACAAGTTCTCAGGACAAAGAAGTTTTGGTTTGGGTAAACGAATTGCGTTTGAGCGAAATTGACAATGAAGGAGGGTATGCTGCGATGGGTAGCCTGGGATTTACGTTAGGAGATTTTGCACAGGTTCAGGTTTCGGGAAGTATAAGTTCTGCCGGGTTTGGAGCAATTGATCAGGGGCCAAGCCAGCGAAATCAGGAAGATTATAAAGATTACGCCTTAAATGCTCAGATGAAATTGGATAAATTCTTACCAAAGAAATGGGGATTGGAAATTCCTTTCAATTTAACGATGAGCGAGCAGTTTGCTGATCCGAAATTCAATCCGTTGGATAATGACGTTTTGTTTGATGAAGATCCAAGAAAAGAAGAATTGAAAGATGTCGTGAGAACCTATGCACAACAAAAATCTTTCACGTTCAGTAATATTCGTAAAATTAAAACCAATAATAAACCGGCGAAGTTCTACGATGTTTCCAATTTTGCTTTGTCGTTCATGTATGCAGATACGTATAACCGAGATGTGTTTACGGCTTATAACATGACCAAAAATGTAAAAGCAACGTTGAATTATAACTATGGATTCCCGGCAAAATCTATACGTCCTTTGAAAGACTGGAGAGCGGTTCAGGATACGGCAAAATCAGCGAAATATTTGAAGTTCTTAAAAGAATTTAATGTGAATCCATTGCCGACAAGATTATCATTCCGTACAGACATTGACCGTGTTTATAGCGAGCGACAATACAGGGATCTGAACCAATTCTTTGGAGAAAACTCTACTTATCTTTTCCCGGTTGCTTTTAGTAATAATTTCTTGTTCTCATGGCAGTATAACGTCGGATTTGATTTGACGAAATCATTGCGATTGGATTATACTTCATCTACCCGAACTTTAAATGACGGTGCGGCATTTGAATATGCAGATAAAGCTTTGATCTGGAATAATTTATTCAAAGTAGGTCGTCCGGTAAATTATGATCATCAAATCCAATTGAACTGGAAAACACCTATTCATTTATTCCCTTATATGAGTTGGGCCAATATAGAATTGGGCGTAACAAATGATTACAACTGGCAGGCTCGTTCGACCGTGTTCCTAAACGCTCCGAACACGGGCGGTCAGGGACTTGGAAACATTGCACAAAATGCCAGCACTTTCAATATGATCGGAGACTTTGACATGACCAAATTCTATACGGAATTCAAAGGATATGGAAAAATGGATTCCGTCAAAAGAGGCAGAAAAAGAGAAATTGATTCTTTGACACGTGCTTACGAAGGAATGTCTTTTAAAGCACTTCGAAAAATTAAAAAACCATATAAATTCAAATCCAAATTCCGTGGACAAGATTATGCATGGATGGTAGTTTCCAGTGTGAAACGATTCCAATTCAATTATAACCAGGTAAACGGAGCCATCATTCCGGGTATTTTGGCAGAGCCCAATTTCTTTGGATTTGGAAAAGACGGAGGACCAAATGCAGGATTTATATACGGAACCGAATTTGACATCAAACGTAAGTTCATCGAATCCGGAAATGATTGGATCACCAGAAGCGATCAGTTATTAGACCCTTATGTAATTACACGAGGAACGAATTTCACTGCGAACTCCATGATCGAACCATTCCCTAATTTGAGAATTGATTTGAATGCGAAACGTTCTTCCTCCTATAGAAGTTCTGAAAATGCATTTAATCTGAGGACGTATGATAATCCAAACGTGAGTACCTATCTGGATAGGCAAGAGACGTTAAACAGTAGTAATATTTCCATTTCCACGGCCTTTATGGATCCGGATGCTATGTATCAAAGTTTCATAGATAACACCAAAGTAATTTCAGAACGTCTGGGTATGGCAAACGGTATGGCACCAATGGGAGATGGATATTATGAGGGATATGGATTGTCCAATTATGATGTATTGATTCCGGCATTTGTGTCGGCGGTAGAAGGTAGAAATGCCAGCAAAACATCACTGGGTTACAACCGCAAAATTCCATTGCCAAACTGGGCGATTACTTATACGGGAATGAGAAATATTCCGTTTATCAATCGTTATTTTGAAGTATTTGATGTATCACATAATTATTTATCATCTTATACTGTAAACGGAATTCAGTCCAATCCAAGCTATTTTATGGAACCGGGCGGAAGGAATTTGAATGGGGATTTCGTTTCAGAAAACATCTACGGAACGGTGAACATGATTGAATCTTTCTCTCCACTAATCGGAGTGGATATGACTTTCCGAAACAGCTTCCAATTGAGAGCACAGTATAACCGTGATCGTTTGATGATGATGAGTTTGAGCAACTATACATTGCAGGAAGATTACGGAACCGAATATGTTTTGGGTATGGGATATGTCATCAAAGACCTGAAATTCAAAATGCGTTACCAAAACCGTAACAAAACATTTACCGGAGATTTGAATTTCCGTGCAGATGTACGCTTAAGAGATAGTGAAACCCGAATCAGAAGAATTTTAGATGGCGATTCGCAGGTGACAGGAGGGCAGCGTTTGATGTCAATTCAATTCTCGGCCGATTATGACTTCAGTAAGAATTTTAATTTAAGATTCTTCTGGGATCAAATGATGACCGAATACAAAATATCAACCGCTTATCCTATTTCAACTATCCGGGCAGGTTTAAGTTTGACCCTATCATTTGGAAATTAATAATTTTTAGAAAAAGTATAGCTATGAACGTTCCACAAGAATTAAAGTACAGTAAAGACCACGAATGGATTAGAGTAGAAGGTAATAACGCATACATCGGGATTACCGATTTCGCACAGGATCAATTAGGAGACATTGTGTATGTGGATATTTCCGCTCAGGAAGGAGATGAAGTAGCTTCAGGAGAAGCATTTGGCTCGGTAGAAGCCGTGAAAACCGTTTCGGATTTATTTATGCCGGTTACGGGTAAATTGGTGGAAGTAAATGAAGGATTAAATTCGGAGCCAGAGAAAATCAATTCAGATCCTTATGGCGACGGTTGGATCATCAAAATTGAACTTTCCAATGCTTCTGAATTAGATGCTTTGTTAGATGCAGCAGGTTATCAGGAAATTACGGGATAATTTCGGAAGCAGTTTATCAAGAATCCTCTTTGGTTTTTATACGCTTGTTTTACTGGCGGTAACCCTTTTGCCGACGAATGTTATTTCATCAGGCGGGAAAAGTTGGATTTCTAAAATATCATTTGAAAATGGAGACAAAGTAGTACATTTTGCTTTGTTCTTCATTTTCACTTTTTTAGGATTTGCGTCTTATTATTTTAAAAGGAATTACCAAATTTGGCTTTTTCCCATTCTGTTTGGATTGATGATCGAAATCCTTCAGCATTTTCTCGGTTGGGGGAGAACCTTTGATATTTGGGATATCACAGCCAATGTTACCGGAACATTTGCAGCCTATTTTTTCCTGATAAAAAATATATCAAAAACTTAATTTTTAGATGAGACTATCTTAATACTACAATCATAGTTTTGGGAATTTATTAATCCAAAACCATGATTAAATTTTTATTCTTTTTTCTTCCAATTAGCATTTTTGCCCAAATTCCCACGTATTATCAGTCAATTGATTTTACCCAAACGGGACAAGATTTGCAGGAAGATTTATCTAATCTGATAACAGCAACTCACACACATGAATTGGTTTATACACCGGAAGTATGGGATGCACTCCGACTTTCAGATCTCGATCCCGAAAACCAGCAAAATGTATTTCTAATCTATGGCTACGATGATCAAGACGAAGATTTTGTAAACGATAGAACACGTAATAAATATGCCAGTTGCCATACAAGCTCTTGTGATGGGAAGTGGGTTCGCGAACATGTTTTTCCCAAGTCTTTGGGGAATCCATCTTTTGGAAACGAAGGACCTGGCTCAGATGCTCATTCGATTCGTTCGGTAGATTATCACTGGAATAATTCCCGTTCCAATCGCAAGTTTACGTATGGCGAGGGAAATTCGCACATCACAAACAATGGACTTTTTTATCCCGGAGATGAGTGGAAAGGAGATGTTGCACGGATGATGATGTATATGCATATACGCTATGCCGAAAGGTGCAAAGCAACTTATGTAGGTACAAGTAGTTTTACTTACCATGCTGAAATGCCTGATATTTTCCTTCAGTGGAATGCTGACGATCCTGTAAGCGAACATGAACTCGTTCGAAATGAGGTCCTTCAGGATAGGCAGGGAAACCGAAACCCATTTATTGACAATCCTTATTTAGCAACTGTAATTTGGGGAGGACCGGAAGCGGAAAATACATGGTCGGAAATGAATATTTCCGAGGAAATACTTGCAGAAACAAAAGTTTACCCAAATCCATCAAGCGGAATTTTTAATTTGAAATCAAATAAAATCATCCAAACCATTTCCATTTTTGATTTAACCGGAAGAAAGATTTTTTCTCAAAACAATTACCAAAACGACTTCCAATTAAATCTGGAAAATCTTCAAACAGGCGTTTACATCGCATTGATCGAATACGCTGACAAAACCAAAGAAACCAAACGATTGGCCATAAAAGAATAAATTCATCAAAATACAGAGAAAGCCGTAGGCCGAAGTTCCTTCGTTTGCGGTTTTTTTTCTTTGGCAAAATTCCCATCTTTGTCAGCAGAACGATTATTTACAAAGCGAACTTCGAATTTCGCCCAACGAAAGACTATCAAAATGGCAATCCAGAAACCGTCCATCCCAAAAGGAACCCGGGATTTTTCACCCGAAGAAGTAAGCAAACGACAATATATTTTTGATAAAATCCGTCATCAGTTTCAGTTGTTTGGGTATTCGCCCATCGAAACCCCTTCGTTTGAAAATCTTTCCACTTTAACCGGGAAATACGGTGAAGAAGGAGACCGTTTGATTTTTAAGATTCTGAATTCGGGAGATTATCTGGAAAAGGCTGACGAGAATTTGTTAAAAGAAAAAAACAGTCAAAAACTCATTCCCACGATTTCCGAAAAAGCA
>CALLXZ010000438.1 GCA_937875605.1 uncultured Moheibacter sp. | reverse complement strand
TTTTTTACAGCTTTATCCATAATTCTTATGTCCGAATAAAGGTAGCAAGATCATGTTCTTCCAAGTCATCATAGTGGTAGAGGGTTTCTATTCCGTAATCTTTGACTAACGAAAAAAACTCTTGTGGGCTGTCGTAAGTCAATATTTCTCTTGCTAAAAATCTCTTGAGGCTGTCCTCCGGTTGGTTTGCTATTGACTGTAATTTTTCGATTGCTTCATTATTGTCCATAGTGTAGTTGATTTAAAATTAAATTAGTGAGTAGATTTTTTAGTTTACTGACCATCAACATCTTTAGATTATACAAACCTAATCAGAAATCCATTCTTTTTTAATGATTCTTTACCTCCAAGCCTGCTTACATTTGTTATAGTTGTCCCGACCCGCTACTTCTATGACCTAAATCGAGAGGTTGTTATTGCTATGACCAACTTCGCCCGACTATTCTGCCTGCCTGAAAGGGAGATCATCCTTTTACTGCTTTAACTCATATTCTTTTAATTTATCAAGTTCTATCGCTATGGAATCGATCCATTCTTCCTGACGGTGTTCATGCGCTCGTTCTATTACTTGTCCATTTACCGTCAATCCAAAACATTGACGATCAAATAATTCATCGGCATCAAGGTTTTCATCTCTATATCTATGGATAATTTCAATGTAAGGTTCAATTTCCTTAATTCCTTCTTGCCTCAACCTTTGAATCTCTTTTCGCATTTTTCGCGTATAAAGTTCAGCCATATCAAAATGCAATTTCTCGTGATTTAATGTCCTATCACTTTTGCTAACTACCCACGAACTATCTTTCATAAAATATGTTCTTAAAGTAAATGTTGGGACTTTACCTTCTATAACCTGATAATTGTAATCTACCAAAATCCCTGACATCGCATTTTTATCAATAATATCAGTTGGTGGTGCTTGTCTAAAATCCTCCCATGTTAGTTTTATACCTTTCCTCCAAAGTATTTGAGATTCATCATTGTAAATAAAAATCCCTATTATTGTCGTTATTAAAATAAAACAAGTTGTCTTAATCATCATTGTATCTTATTTAAAAATAAAGGTTGTGGAGATATCTTTGGCTCTGTCACTTCCGGTCTTCCCACTCCCCACACGTACTCTTTTTGGATCAACTCCTCTCTCAATCAAAAATGCTTCTACGGCTCTGGCTCTACCCACTTTTAGTTCTCCAACAGTTCCTGCACTTCCATTTATAACACCCATTGTCTGATCTGTTGTTTTTGAAGGATCGCTTGACCAAACGTTACCTAAAATCAATACCCTTAATTTAGGGTCTGCTTGCAACACCTGTACCAAATCGTTTAATGCTTTTTCATTTAAAGGTGATTTACGGATGTTCGTTGATTTATTATCAAAATCAATGGAAATGTCAACTCTACTTCCTGATTCGGGTTTTCTCTTAAATGTTTCACCTGAATTACTTATAGGACTCGGAATCTGACTGCTCAAATCAGGAATATTAATATTCCCTGATATTTCAGGAGAATAGTTATTCATAGCCAATCCAATTTCAGGAATATCCATTGTAGAAACCACTTTATTATTTCCTTCAGAAGGGGTTGAAGACGGGGAAGAACTTGAATTAGGAGAACCACCACCAGAGTTGCCACCTCTACCAGGGAAATCTGGTCTTCTGAATGCGTCTCCTAAAGATTCTTTAGTTTCGTAATTACAACTACAGCTTTGCATACTTCGTGGGATAATTGCTCCTGCAATACCATTAAAAGCTCTTTTTAATAGATTTCCTATAGCATTTATAATCCCTAATCCATAAACATCTTCGTAAATCACTGGATTATTATCCGCCATGACATAAGGAGATTGATAGTTTACAATGTCCGCCATCGGGTCTATGGTCGTAAACCTTCCTATGTCTGGCATATAATCTCTAAACCCAAATGTGTACATCCCAAGCCCCAACTCGTCTTGGAGCTCTTTACCGTTGTACTTATACTTATACGGCTTTGTGAAATTTTCTATATATGAAAAAGTGTAGGTCAAAGTTTTGCTTCAGGTTATATTGACGAAAATAAGTTTATTTTAGAAACTTTCATAATTGTAAAGATAAAAAGCCCTCAATTTGAGGGCTTTGATTGAGTATTTTAGATTTAAATTTCTACCAAATTACGGTAGTCGTATTTTTTATACTTCGCAACTTTTTGCTTTTCTCTTTTTAATTCAATAAGTTCATTTTTTATTTGCACTCTGTACCAATATTCGGGTTTGGTATGT
>CALLXZ010000437.1 GCA_937875605.1 uncultured Moheibacter sp. | reverse complement strand
ACATCGGATTGATTGTATTAGGAACTACTTCAAGTCCTTGGTTTTTTGCCGGATTAATGGCTTTGTTTTTCATTCTTTGTTTTATTGAGTATATATCGGTCACGGAACTTTCTGACAAACTATACATAGTACTGGCATTTTTAGGGTCTGCAGGTGTTTTTTATTTTTTCTCGGATTATCTTTTCGGTCAGAATAGCGCCTTTGTCCTGGAATCTCTTAGTTTTGCCGGTCCCATTTTATTTTTATTAGCATGCTTCACCATTCTTTTTTCCACTAATGAATTATACGTAGAATTCGGGAATGCAACGATTGGTGTCATTTATTTGGCTGTTCCCTTTTCATTGGCATTAACCATTCCTCAAATTCAATTCGAATTAGGAAAAGAAGTCATCACAAACGAAATTCTTCTGATTTTCATTCTCATATGGATCAGCGATATCATGGCGTATGTATTTGGAAGTCTTTGGGGTAAACACAAATTAGCTCCGAGAATTTCAGGTGGAAAAACCTGGGAAGGTGCCATTGGTGGATTTATTTTTACCGTTTTGACCGGATATTTATTTGAATACCATATTTTCACGGAAAGTCGATTTAACTGGTTGATTATCGGAATAATTGTGGCTGCTTCTGCCCCGATTGGTGATTTGATTGAATCCAAATTGAAAAGAAGCTTTAACGCAAAGGACAGTGGAAATTGGATTCCGGGACATGGAGGTTTTTTAGATCGATTGGATAGTTTTATATTTGTCATACCAATTGTCTATTTGTATCTTTTATTAAATGAAGTTTTGTAATTTTTTCTTCTTAAAAAATTGATTTAAAATATTAAAAAAATCGGATGAAACTACACAAAGAAGGAAGATTTATTTTAGCGGGATTTTTTCTGGTTTTCCTGATTATTAGCGTTGTGATTTACGCCTATGTTCCCGCTTATTATTCATATATTTTAATTCTTCCTTTTTGGATTCTATACTGTTTTATCGTTTGGTTTTTTCGAAATCCGGATCGTTTTGGAGAGTCATCTCCGTATGATGTGATCGCTCCTGTAGATGGAAAAGTAGTAGTTGTAGAAGAGGTGGAAGAAAAAGAATTCATAAAAGGAAAATGTATTCAGCTTTCCATTTTTATGTCGCCTTTAAATGTTCACGTAAACCGCTATCCAGTTTCCGGAAAAGTTGTGTACACTAAATATCATCCCGGCAAATATTTAGTCGCTTTCCATCCGAAATCTTCTGAGCTAAACGAACGGACAACCGTCGTAGTGGAAACCGAAAATAAACAAAATGTTTTGTTTCGCCAGATTGCGGGAGCGGTAGCGAGAAGGATCGTACTTTATGCTCAAAAAGACGATGATGCAAAGGCGGGTGTCGAATATGGATTTATTAAATTTGGTTCTCGATTGGATATATTTTTACCTTTGGGAACGGAAATTTTGGTGAAAATTGGTGATAAAACAAAAGGAGGTATTCAGAAAATTGCCGAATTAAAGTAAATTTGTAACTTCAGAATTAGAAATTAAGAAATTTAAATAAAAATGAAAAAATTAGGACTTTTAATCGTTGGAGCTTTTTTATGGGTAGGCTGTGATTCCACTCCCGGAGGAAATAAAAATGTTTTACCTGTCGTCCATGACGGAATAAAAGCGGAAGTAGATCATCACGCAGAACATGGTCACGAGGCACATGAAGGACACGACGCAGAAAATCATGATGCCCATCATGCAACTGAAAAAAAAGATACAGTTAAAGTAGATGCTTCTCCTGAAAACGCTTCACACTAATTTATCAGTTTTCAACCTACTAAGTTTCTGAATTACAAGTTCAGAAACTTTTATTTTAATAGATGGCTGAAATTAAAAACCCTATTTTTTAATTAATCTTTTGAATTTTCGATGTGAGAAACGCCATTGCTTCCGATGATAACATCCATTTTTTTGGGGCGAATGTAAAATTCTCTCTCAGAAGTATGATATTCAGAAATAATTTCAATTATTTCCTGATGTGAAAATTGGTTTCCGTCTAAAAGAATTTGAGTGTGATTTTCAATTTCAGAGCGTGATTTTATAGAAATTAATTCATTTAAATCAACTTTTTTAGAAACCTTAATATCCTCATCCTTAAATCTTCCCATGAAATTTGCATACGCAAAACGAAGTTTTAATCCTAACCAATATAAGCCATATTCCATCGAATTTTTTCGGTAATATTTCTGAATGAAAAGTTCCATAGCTCCGAAAAATATTTTCAAATATTTCTTATCCTTTCGTGTACTTTCTCCTTTGTAATGAATGACCGAAATATCTCCAAAATAGAAATTCGTATAATGATTCAATTCCAATGAATAACTCAAATCAATGTCTTCACCGTACATAAAATAACGCGGATCAAATCCGCCTACTTTTTCATAAACCGATTTACGCAAAAACATAAAAGCACCTACCAAAATCTCTGCAGGAGCGATATCAAGTTCTCCAACTTCCGTTTTATAATATCCTTTGGAATTCTTTTTATTAATTAACGTCCCAAATAATTTTCCAAATGTATTTTGAAGTGTCGGAATGTTTCGTTTGCTTTCCGGATGAAAATTTCCGTTCGCATCGATTAGCCTAACACCCATCGCTCCCATAACATCATCAATCTCCTGAGCAAAATTTAAAATTCTCTCAAACAAATTTTCAGGAATTAGCGTATCCGGATTCAGAATCAAAACATATTCACCTTTCGCCTTCTCCACTCCCAAATTATTGGCTTTTGCAAACCCTAAATTTTCTTTAGATTCAATAAAATGGACATTTGGAAATTTATCACGTATAAAATCAATTGGTTTTTCCGGAGAATCATTGTCTACAACTATGATTTCACCTTCTGTTCTTTCCAATGCTTTTTCAACACTGTAAAGACATTGTTCCAAATAATATCGTGCATTATAACTAACAATTACAACCGAAACTTTCATCCTTTCAAAGTTGATTCGACATAAGGAATTCGATTTTGAATCGAACGAACCAACGTGGCTTCATCGGCATATTCCAATTCATCACCGACTCCGATTCCGCGTGCGATGGTGGAAAATTTAACCGAAGTATCTTTCAGTACTTTATAGAGATAGTAGGAAGTTGTATCTCCTTCCATCGTTGAACTAAGAGCAAAAATAATTTCTTCAATGAATTCATTTTCAATTCGTTTTAATAATGATTCAATCTGCAATTGCCCCGGACCAATTCCATCCATTGGCGAAATTCTTCCACCTAAAACATGGTAAATCCCTCTGTATTGCCCCGTATTTTCAATCGCCATTACATCTCTCACATCTTCAACCACACAAACCAAAGAAGAATCCCGAAGCGGATTGGCACAAATTTCACAAACCGCAGCATCAGAAATCGTGTGACATTTTTCACAATACTGAATATCCTGAACAAGATGTTCCAATGCAGTTGCAAGATTCTCAGTTTGAGAAGCCGGACGGTTCAGCATATGCAAAACAAGACGCAGCGCAGTGCGTTTTCCGATTCCCGGTAAATGAGACATTTCCTCTACGGCACGCTCCAAAACTTTGCTTGGGTAATTCATCAGATTTGTTCTCTAATTTTTTTTATTATCAAATGAAAAATTATCAATTATAATTTCCTGATGATGAGAAACTTTTTGCTTGAATGTTTCATTTCGCCAAAAGTACTATTTTTGAATGAAATTAAACGAGATTATGAACTCAAACATCATTCTGATTTGCGTAGTCATCTACTTTGTAGGATTGCTTTACATCGCTTATCGAACCAGCAAAAACTCTGATAATCAATCCTTTTTCATCGGAAACCGCAAAAGCAAATGGTGGTTGGTCGCATTTGGAATGATCGGAACGAGCTTGAGTGGCGTAACTTTTATTTCGGTTCCCGGAACCGTAGGAAAACTCACAGGGACTGAATATGTTTACGGCGGCTTTGAATATTACATGATGGTCATAGGATTTTTTCTGGGTTATTTCATCGTTGCATTTGTCTTACTTCCACTCTATTATAAAATGAATCTGACTTCGATTTATACCTATCTCGGCAGACGATTCAATATAGAAGCGCATAAAACAGGTTCCATCTTTTTTATCATTTCGAGAGGAATTGGTGCTACAGCACGTCTATTTTTGGTAATCAATGTTTTACAAATATTTCTATTGGATAATATAGGCATACCTTTTTGGTTGACGACAATCGTAATTCTTTTAATGGTAGTACTTTATACCTATGAAGGCGGTGTAAAAACGATTGTGGTAACGGATACTTTGCAAACAACTTTTATGCTTTTGAGCTTAGTGGTTTGTATCGTTTATGTTCTAACCCAGTTGGATATGTCAGTAAGTGAGGGTTACGCAAAATTAGCCGAACACAATTATACTCATTTGATGAATTACGATGGGAATTCTGCCACTTTTTTCCTCAAAACGGTAATCGGCGGTATGTTCATAACCATCGCCATGACGGGGTTAGATCAAGAAATGATGCAGAAAAATATCAGTGTGGATAATTTGTATAATTCGAAAAAAAACATGCTTACGTTTGCCAGTACACTTTTGGTAGTCAATTTTGCATTTTTGTTTTTAGGCGGACTTTTATATCTGTATGCAATGCAAAACGGAGCCGTTTATGGGGACGGAATTTTTGGTTTTCTGAATGAATCCGGTCAAATCCAAAACATGATGGGCGACGATCTTTTTCCTGCACTTTCGCTTCAGGGATTCTTCCCTTTGTTCATTGCTGTTATTTTCATCATCGGATTGATTTCCGCTTTGTTTCCGTCGGCTGATGGAGCTTTGACATCGCTCACCAGTTCATTTTGTGTGGACTTATTGAAAATGAATGAAAATGATAAAATAAGTGAAAGTCAAAAAAAGAAAACGCGAATTACAGTCCATTTGGCATTTACCATTGTGTTCTTTTTGTTAATTCTCATTTTTAAATGGATCAATGACAAATCCATCGTTTATTTAATTATGAGTATTGCCGGTTACACATACGGACCACTTTTAGGTTTATTTGCCTTTGGAATTCTTACCAAACGTACTATCTCGCTTCGTTATTCAATTTTAAGCATTGCATTAATTGCCCCAGCTATAACCTATACGATCAATGAATTATGTATAAATTATACCGATTATAGAATTGGAGTAGAATTAATTGTATTAAACGGACTTCTGACATTCATGGGACTCTGGATCGTCAGTAAAAATAAAGCAGTAGCCTGATAAAAACTGTGTTGTTTTTTAGTATATTTATCAAATTAATTTAAAATAACAACACATGAAACATTTTTATTTGAGTGTTTTTCTTGTCTTGTTTTCGTTCAATTCTTGGGCGCAAAACAATGAAATTCTAAACACGGTCAAAAATTATTTGAACACGGAATCCAATAAATTAGGATTGGTTTCGAGTGATTATACGGATCTTACCGTTCAGACCCATTACACTAACAAAAAAACGAATATCGAGTACGCTTATGTCCAACAAAACGTAGGCGGCTATCCCATTTATAATGCAATTGCCAATTTTGCATTGAAAAATGGAGAAGTTGTTTACGTGACTGAAACTTTTCAGAAAAACGTTCAGCAGAGATTGGGTAACCAAAGTGCCATTCAAAATGTAAATCAAATCGCAGGAACCATTTCTCAAAATTTAGGTTTTTCTTTGGATCAATCTGCTTTTTTAAATGAGAATTTCGGTCATAAGATTATGTATTATCCGACAGAAGATGGAAAGTTGAACTTAAGCTGGATGTTGCACCTAAATGTAACCATCGACAACGAATTGAAAATTTTAGAAGTCGTTGCCCATGCACAAACAGGACAAATTTATACGCAACACAATCATTTGTTAAGTTGTAATTTTGATCATAATCCCTTTGAAAATCCGACCACAGAACACAAACAGTCGGAAAACGTACAATGGTTAAAAAATCAATTTCAAGCTTCATTACTGAACGATGGAGCACAATACAATGCGTTCAAACTTCCAATAGAAGCTCCTACATTTGGAGACAGGTCCATGATCGTCAACCCTGCTGATGCAAATGCTTCTCCCTTTGGATGGCATGACACAAACGGTTCTGCAGGGGCGGAATCTACTTTAACCCGTGGAAATAATGTAACTGCTGTGAACGACCAAACCAGCGCCGGACTTAACTGGATTTACAATGGCGGTTCTTACACTTTTACAGGATTTGCTGACGGTGGAAGCGGTTTGATTTTTGACTTTCCTATAGATTTCACCCGAAATATGTATGATAGTCCGGATGCATCCACTACCAATTTATTTTATATGAATAACATGGTGCATGATGTTTGGTACCAATATGGATTTACGGAAGAAGCCGGGAATTTTCAGGTTAATAATTATGGGAATAGTGGAATGGCGGGAGATGAAGTACATGCTTTTGGTCAAACAGGTGAAACCATGGGTATGATGGACAACGCTATGTTCGGAACACCAGCTGATGGAGGAAACCCTTATATGATCATGTTTATGTGGAATTCCAATCAAGGAGACAGTCATTTGTTTTCTGTTAATACAGCCGGAACGCATCAAGGAAACTACAATGGTGCATTGGCTAATTTCGGTGGAGCTTTGCCTACACCACCGATTACAGAAAATTTAGCAGTTGTTATAGATGATAATGCCGGTGGAGGATCCGATGCCAACGATGGTTGTGATAACATAACCAATGCAGCAGCACTAAACGGGAAAATCGCATTGATCAAAAGAGGAAATTGCGATTTCGTAGTAAAAGTAAAAAAAGCACAAGTTGCTGGAGCGAAAGCCGTTGTCATGGTTAACAATGTTGCCGGAGCTCCCATCAATATGGGTGGAGAAGATCCTACAATCACTATTCCTTCCGTTATGATCAGCATGAACGATGGTACCCCAATTCTGGATGCCGTTTTAGGTGGAACAACTTTAAACGGTTCTGTTCCAAAAGACGGACATTGGGACGGATACAAAGACGGCTCATTGGACAATGGAATCATCGCGCACGAATACGGTCATGGTATTTCCAACCGATTGACAGGTGGACCTGCTAACAGCGGATGTTTGAATAATGAAGAACAAATGGGTGAAGGTTGGAGTGACTTCATCGGTTTAATTATGACAATTGAACCTGGAGATCAAGGAACAGATGGAAGAGGAATTGGAACCTATGCCAAATCTCAGCCTACAACCGGAGTGGGAATCCGGCCAACAAAATATTCTACCGATATGTCAATAAATAATGCTACCTATGATCGCATAAAATCAGTATCCGTTCCGCATGGAGTTGGATATGTTTGGGCGACCATGCTATGGGAAATGACTTGGGAATTGATTGGCGAATATGGATTTGATCCGGATATCTACAATGGTTCTGGTGGAAATAATTTAGCCATGCAATTGGTAACAGACGGGATGAAACTACAACCTTGTGGCCCTGGATTTGTAACAGGACGGGACGCTATTTTGGAGGCAGACGAAATCAATAATGAAGGCGCTAACCAATGTTATATCTGGAAAGCATTTGCCAAAAGAGGTTTAGGTTACAGTGCGACGCAAGGAAGTGCAAACAATGTAATGGACGGTGTTCAGGCGTTTGACATGCCACCAACGGAAGTTCTGAATTGTAGCGGTATTTTAGGCGTTTCAGATGCAACTCATTCTGAATTAAGCCTCTACCCTAACCCAACACGTGGCGAGGTGTATATTTTAACTGATAAATCTTATACAGACACTAAAATTTCTGTTACGGATTTAACAGGAAAAGTAGTGTATCAAACCAATTTGGATTTAGGCTCTAAAAAAGGAACACTGGACGTAAGCAGTTTACCTGTTGGCGTTTATGTTGTAAAAATTGATACAAAAGATGGAATTATAACCAAGAAATTAATCAAAAAATAATTCTAAATCTTCTAATAAAATAAAAGCCGTTTCAAAATTTGGAACGGCTTTTTTATGATTTATATTTTTCAATTTTTATTTTCTTTATACCAACTGCTGTATTTCACATAATTATTGGCAATTCTTTCAATTTCACCTTCTTTCAGTTCTTTTGAAACCATCCCGATTTTCTTTGCCGGAATTCCTGCCCAAAGTTCGCCTTCTTTGATATGTGTTCCCTGTGTTAAGACCGCTCCTGCAGCGACTATGCTATAAGATTCTACCACACAATCGTCCATCACGATAGAACCCATTCCGATCAAAACATTATCATAAATCGTGCATCCGTGTACCACCGCGTTGTGTCCTATCGAAACATTATTTCCAATGTTGGTGGGGAACTTCTGATAGGTACAATGCACCATCGCATTGTCCTGAATATTTACTTTATTTCCCAGTTTTATATAATGAACATCACCTCGCAAGACTGCATTGTACCAAATACTGCAGTCATTTCCCATCTCTACATCGCCGATAATAACCGCGGTTTCTGCTAAAAAACAATTTTCTCCGAACTGAGGATTTTTACCCAATAATTCTCTTACTAAAGCCATAAAATTTAACTATCAAATTATGGTTTAAATATAAGCAAGTTGCGGTATTTTTGCATCATGATGAGAGTTTATATAGATCAAACACCCAATCCAAACATTTTGAAATTTGTTTGCGATCAAACTTTAACCGCCGGAGCACTTGAAATTGGAAAGAATGACCAAGCTACCGATTCTGTGCTGGCACAAGAATTATTACAATTTCCATTTGTAACTAAGGTATATATCACTGCTAATTTCGTAGCGGTTCAGAAAATTGAAGGAATTGAATGGGAAATAGTCGCCGATGACATTAAAGAATTGGTAAACAAACATTTGAATGAGGGAACCATTTTATTGACACCGCAGCAGGAAGATCCTTTTACACTGTATGCAGAAATGACTCCTAATCCTGCCGTAATGAAGTTCGTTTCAAACAAATTATTATACGCAGGAATTGCGGAAGTGAAATCAGTTGAAGAAGCAGAAAAAGTTCCGGTTGCTAAAGAATTATTCCAGTTTGATTATGTAAAAGAAGTTTTCGTTTCGGAAAATTACATTTCGGTTACCAAAACGGAAGATTCGGATTGGAATGGACTTGCACTTGAGTTGCGCTATTTTATTTTGGACTATTTACAATCGGGAAAAGAAATCGTGCAGACAGATTATGTGTACACGCCTTCGTATCCGACTTTTGAAAATACATACGCCAAAGAAGAATATTCCGATATCGAAATGCAAATCAAAGACATCATTCAGGAATATGTACAGCCGGCAGTTGCGGGCGATGGCGGAAATATAGAATTAATTGAATTTGAGGAAGATACAAAAACAGCTAAAATGCTTTTACAAGGTGCTTGTTCAGGTTGCCCTTCTTCTACTTTCACTTTGAAAAACGGAATCGAAGCCATGTTAAAAGAAATGATGCCCGGAAAAGTAGAGCATGTCGAAGCGGTAAATGGATAAATTTTTACAAGATGATAAATTCATAGGAAGTATAAATTGAAAATTCATCTTTTCATATTATTCTTATTTTCAACGATTTGTTTTGCACAAAATACTGAAACGAATTATGTGCGCTCAGTCATTACAACTTTGACTTCTGAAGAATTTGCAGGACGCGGATATGTGGATAATGGAATGCAAAAATCCGCAGAATTCATCGCAAATGAATTTCAGAAATTAGGTTTAGAAAAGATAAATGATTCTTATTTTCAGGAATTTACGATGCCGATTAACATCATCAAAAATGCTGAATTAAAACTCAATGGGAAAAATTTGAAATATGGAGAAGATTTCATCGTAAAGCCCAATTCTTACAGTCAGAATTTTCATCAAAAGGAAATTTATTATTTTGATCCAATGGATTATTCTGCTTCACTCCGATTTGAATCTGCTTTTATAGATTTCATTCAGCGCGATATGGTGGCACAAAAAGGAAAACATATTGCGTTTCCGCCGCATGAATTTGAAGTCGATTCGTTGAACCAATATTACAAACATTGGGCTTCGTTTTATAAACCTGAAGAAAACCGAAACCGTGCTGTCTTTTATTTTTCTAAAGACAAATTAATTGCATCACTTTCTCAGATTCAGGATAGTATTGCAGAATTTATTGTAAATAAAAAATATTATAGTAAAAATTTAAGTATTGATAATTATAAAATTGAAAGTGAGTTTATTAACGATTTTAAATCAAAAAATGTAATTGGAAAAATTGAAGGAAAAAACAAAGATTCTTTAATTGTAATTACTGCACATTATGACCATTTGGGAAAAGTGGGAAATGTCTATTTTCCAGGAGCAAATGACAATGCGAGCGGAACGGCTTTTCTCCTGAATCTGGCTAAATACTATTCCAAAAACAAACCGAAATACACTCTTATTTTCATCGCATTTGCAGCGGAAGAAGCCGGATTGGTTGGTTCATATTATTTTGTTGAAAATCCATTAATTGATTTGAAAAAGATAAAATTTCTATTGAATTTTGACATTATGGGTGCAGGCGAAGATGGAATTCAAATCGTGAACAGCTCCATTTTTACGAAAGAATATGAAAAATTAAACCAACTTAATTCAAAAAATAAATACGTCAAACAAATTAAAAAGCGTGGTGAAGCTTGTAATTCAGATCATTGCCCATTTTATGAGAAAGGGGTTCCTTCGTTTTTTACTTATACTTTGGGCGGTGCGGGACATTACCACGATCCATTTGATAAAGGAGAAACACTGAGTTTGGAGAAGTTTCAGGATATTCAGGATTTGTTTGTGAAGTTTATTGATAAATTTTAATTACCCCAAAGTTTTATCACAGAGAATACAAAGAAGATAGTAAATTATTTGTGATATATATTTACTTGTAAAATAACTATGAAAAAATAACAAAAATGAAATTCGGTAAGACAATAAAAATTTTTCTAATCGACGGTGATCCTAATGGACGAATGACATGCGAATTATCTAATTGGACAGGAAAGGCATATAAAATCCCCAGAAATAAAATAAAAGACTGTAAAGACAGACCAGACATTTTTAATACTGGAATATATTTACTTTTTGGTAAAGATCAAGATGGTAAAGAATTAGTTTATATTGGTGAAGCTGAAACAGTATTGAATAGGCTAAATCAACATTTAGCACAAAAAGATTTTTGGAATGAATCAATTGTTTTTGTTAGCAAAGACGAGAATTTAAACAAGGCTCATATAAAATATCTTGAAAATCGTTTATATGACATTGCGAGTAAAGTAAATAGATATCAACTCGAGAATTCCAATACTCCTACTCTTTCCTCGATTTCGGAATCTGATAGAGCTGAGATGGAAGAATACATAGAAAATATAAAATTATTGGTGAACACTTTAGGACATAAAGTTTTTGAAGACAAGAGGGAAATACAAACAGAATTAAGTTCAAACATTTTTCAGATAAATGCCGCACGTGGAGCAAGTGCGACTGGAGAACCAAATTCTGATGGATTTTTAGTTTTTAAAGGTTCCAAAGCATCCAAAGATACAGTTCCTTCATTATCAAATTCTTTCATGAATCTTAGAAATAATCTAATCGCAAAAGGAATCTTAGTGGAGTTTCCGGATTATTATCAATTTAATGAAGATTACATTTTCACAAGTCCTTCTTTAGCTGCTGCAACTGTAATGGGACGAAATGCAAACGGATTAACAGAATGGAAGCTACAAAATGGAAAAACTCTAAAGGAATATGAAAACCCAGAAAACAATTTAATCTAAAGGAATTTGCTTTTTTTGAGTTATAAATTAGTATTTGAAGTTTCTAAAAGGTTAAATATTACCTTTAGTAGCCAAAACACTATAAACCAT
>CALLXZ010000436.1 GCA_937875605.1 uncultured Moheibacter sp. | reverse complement strand
GAAGGCGAAATTAAATTCAGAAAATATGAACGTGAAGCTTTGATGGAAATTCTGAATTCATCCGATGATTTGATTCTGTCTCTAGGAGGTGGAACCCCTGCTTATTATGACAACATGGATTTCATCAACAAACATTCTAACTCTTTCTACCTTAGATTAACCCCATCTGATCTTGTAAAACGATTAATGGAAGAAAAAATCTCCCGACCTTTGCTTGCGCATCTTTCCGATGAAGAACTTCCTGAGTTCATTGCTAAACATTTGTTTGAGAGAAGAAATTTTTACGAGAAAGCCATGAAAACAATCAATGTAAAGGAAAAAACAGTCGAAGAAATTGTTCAGGAAATTATTCTGAATCCAAATCTTCAGCAGAAATAAAATCATCCAATTCGCGACGGTCTTTTTTTGTAGGCCGCCCCTCGCCTTTTTCGCGATAATAATCCTGAGTGAGTTTTCTCACTTCTAATTTCTCCAGCTCTTCCTTTGGCGTTTTGTCGATAATATGAAGTGATACTAATTTAGCAGCCATTCGGCTTTTTGGTATTTGTAAAACTTCAAACTGAAAATCAATCTGATCTTTTCTAACCGTAAT
Source organism: uncultured Moheibacter sp. (assembly GCA_937875605.1). Classification (GTDB taxonomy): domain Bacteria; phylum Bacteroidota; class Bacteroidia; order Flavobacteriales; family Weeksellaceae; genus Moheibacter. The sequence continues at coordinate 6,266 of CALLXZ010000436.1, read as the reverse complement.
TTTGTCAGATGGAACTACGTCTTTTGAAGATTTTGCAGGTTCTCCGTTTACTTTTACACGATTTTTTTTAATGGCTTCTGTTGCCATACTTCTTGTTTTGTAATATCGGACACACCAAAGGAATTTATCTAAACGCATTGTTAAATTTATTACAGGGAATATAAAATTCGTAAATTCGCCACTTAAAATGCAAATTTATGATGAAAAAATGGGGAATTTGTCTTCTTGTAGCCGGATTATTTTTCAGCTCATGTAAAAATGATGATGATGTTAATGAAATTCCGATAGAAGATCAAAACCAAGTTGATGATGAAGCTATCGTTAAATATATGGAAGATCATTACTTCAGTCCGGACAGAGGATTGATAAAGAAATACGACGAGGAGGATGAATCCGATGATGATTATCCAAACCTGAAATCCTTGGGAACGAAATTAAATTCCGGTGTTTGGGTGATCAAACGCCCCGGTGTTACGGCAGACGGACCTGCCATCACTAGCAATGTTCAGGATAGTATTCTCATTTCGTATGATTCTAAATTATTTAGAGCAAATAGAGACAATGAAGACTTGTATGGAAATTTGAATACCTATTATAATACTATTCATTCAACAGGTCAGGCAGCTTGGGATCCTGTATTTTATTACCGAAATATCACGCCAGATTTAGCGGAAAATGATATAAATCTTTCCCATTTTGTGATAGAAGGTTTTATAGAAGGTTTAAAAGAATTCAATTCCACACAAACTTCCGGAGCAGATTTATATAATTTTCAAGGAGCCATCATCGTTCCTTCAAGAGCTGCGTTTGGAAGAGATTTCTTTTTTGATGGAAGTCGTCTAAACAATGCTCTATATAGAGATGTAAGCTTTGTTTTTAACATCGAATTGCACAAGTTTGTTCCCAGAAATAATTAAAATCTAATTTATAGATTCAAAAGGTGTAAAAGTTTTGCTTTTACACCTTTTTTTATGGTCTAAATTTCTTTTGGGAAATGAAATTGATAAGGAAAGAAGTAATCGCTGAATTAATTTTTTAATTGGTTTATGTATCTTTACAATTCAAATATTTATTCTCGTTTTGTAGAAATCATGCAAAAGAAAATTTCTTCCCAACAAATTTTAAAGGATTTTAAACTTTCCGCAGAAACTAAACTGTTAGTAGCCGTAAGCGGCGGAGTTGACAGTATGGTTTTATGTGATTTGCTGGTAAAAGCCAAGATGAATTTCTCAGTTGCTCATTGTAATTTTCAGTTAAGAGGAAAAAATTCAGAGGAAGACGAAGAATTTATAAGAAATTATTGTGATGAAAATAAAATTCCATTTTTCGCTGAAAAATTTAATGTAAAACAATACAAAGAATCCGGAAATTATTCGACCCAAATGGCAGCAAGAGAGCTACGTTACAATTGGTTTAATGGATTAATTTCTGAATATCAATTTGACTATTTATTAACCGCACATCATCTGAACGATTCATTGGAAACTTTTCTGATTAATTTATCGAGAGGAACAGGAATCAATGGTTTAAAGGGAATCAGGAATCAGGAATCCCAAATTTTACGACCACTTCTTCCCTATTCCAAAGCTCAAATTCTCCAATATGCGGTTAAATATAATTTACAATGGCGTGAAGACAAATCCAATTCCGAAACAGATTATGTACGAAATAAAATTCGTCATCAAATCGTACCGATTTTAGAGGAAATTCATCCCCAATTCCTTCAAAATTTCTCAAATACCCTAAGTATTCTAAGAGACGAAAACCAAATCATTCATCAGCATATCAAATTAACTAAGAATCAATTATTACATATTGAGAAAGATTATATTTCTATTTTGATTGAGGATTTGTTAAAACTAAATCCACTTTCCTCCTATTTGCATTATTTGTTTTCCGAATTTGGATTTCAACATCCAGATGAAATCGAGAAAATTTTGCATTCAGAAAATGGTGAAATTCAGTCAAAAACCCACCGATTGATTAAAAACCGTAAAGAGTTAATGCTAATCGACATTATTTCAAACGATTTTGAGTTTGAATTTGAGTTAAATCCGGAAGAAATACTTGAAAAACCTTTATATTTGAAACTTTTGGAATCAGAGATGAGAGATTTGACCGCGCATGAATCGTTTGATTATGATAAAATAAAATTTCCACTCAGATTACGAAAAAGGAAAACGGGCGATATTTTTTTTCCATTTGGAATGAAAGGATCCAAAAAACTAAGTAAGTTTTTTAAAGACGAAAAATATTCGAAATTAGAAAAAGAAAATGCTTGGTTGCTGGTCGATGATGAGGATAGAATTGTCTATCTGGTAGGAAAAAGAATGGACGAACGTTTTAAAATCACAAAACACACACACAAATTCTTAAATATTTATTTATGCTAAAAAGGACTTTATTTTTCTTACTGCTCTTGCCCTTTCTGGTCAATGCGCAGATTTTAACTCCTGTGAAATGGAGCACAGAAACCAAAGATTTAGGGAATAATGAGTATGAAATTTCGCTTCATGCAAAAATTGATAACGGATGGCACATGTATTCGCAACAACATCCAGGCGACGGAATAGGTGTTCCTGCAACCATCACTTTTGAAGATAATTCCAATGTTGAATTGGTTGGAAAAACGACTGAAACAGGAAAATTACTTGATAAATACAGCGAGCTTTTCCAGCAACAAGAAAAATACTACGAAAACAAAGTTACATTCAAACAAAAGGTAAAATTAAAATCTGACAAACCTATAGAAGTCAAATTCAGTGCGGAAACGCAGGTTTGTGATGCGGAGAAATGTCTGCCGCCGGATTGGGTTGATTTTAAAGTGAAAATAACTCCAAAAGCAAAAGAGGAAACTACTGAAGAAGATCCTAAAAAAGAGGAAGTTGCCGTGATTGATTCAACCACAATTTCAACTTCCGATTCTACAGAGGTTGTTGCTTCAAATATTACAGAACCACAAGATTCTACAAACGCTATAACTCCTCCATCAGATAGCAAATCTGATTCAGAAGAAAATGAAGGTGGATTGTGGGGAATCTTTTTGTTGGGCGTTTCCGGAGGATTGGTAGCATTGGTGATGCCATGTATTTTCCCGATGATTCCATTGACGGTAAGTTTGTTTACTAAACAAAGTAAATCTCGCAGCCAAGGAATTACAAAAGCTTTGATTTATGGATTGTCAATCGTTGTAATTTTCGTAGCATTGGCTTGTTTGGCGACATTTATGTTTGGTGCTTCTGCATTGAATGAATTCTCCACCAATCCTTGGGTAAACATTGCTTTCTTTGCCGTTTTCGTATTTTTTGCCATTTCATTTTTTGGGGCTTTTGAAATTGCATTGCCTTCAAGCTGGGCAAATTACACCGATAAACAAGCAGATAAAGGCGGTTATATCGGAATATTTTTCATGGCATTTACCCTTGTAATTATTTCCTTTTCCTGTACACTTCCAATCATCGGAAGTTTGGCTACACAAGCGTCATTGACAGGAAATTATTACGCATTAATCGTAGGTTCATTAGGGTTTTCATTGACTTTAGCGATTCCATTTGTATTGTTTGCAATTTTCCCAAGCTGGATTAATTCTTTGCCAAAATCAGGCGGATGGATGAATACAGTAAAGGTTTCATTAGGATTTTTAGAACTGGCTTTCGCCTTTAAATTCTTATCAAATGCGGATTTGGTTTGGCAGGCACATTGGTTAGAAAGAGAAGTTTTCTTAGCGATTTGGATTGCAATTTTCGGATTGTTGGGATTGTATTTATTAGGGAAATTCAGAATGAAATTGGATTCTCCAGAAGACAGAATTGGTGTTCCTAGATTGTTTTTTGCTATATTGATTTTCACATTTACAATTTACATGATTCCGGGAATGTGGGGCGCTCCGGTTAATTTATTGAGTGGATTGACTCCTCCGATTCATTATGCAGAATCACCGCATGGTGTTGGAAAAGCATCGCTTGATGGCGGTGGAAACGGAGCTTCAACAGAATTGATTCAAGGACAAAAATACGGTCCGCATCAGATTCCGGCATTTTTGGATATGGCTGACGCAATTGAACATTCCAAAAAAGTCAAAAAACCGATTATGATTGACTTTACAGGCCATGCTTGCGCGAATTGCCGTAAAGTTGAGGAACGCGTTTGGTCGGATCCGAAAATCAAACAATTGTTGTTGGATGAAGTAGTTTTGGTTTCGCTTTATGTGGATGAAAGAACGGAATTACCAAAAGACCAACAAGTTTTTTCTAAAGCTTTAGAGCGTAATTTGAAAACGGTGGGTAATAAATGGACCGCGTTCGAAATTGAGCAATATAATAATAATGCGCAGCCTTATTACATCATTGTTGATGAAAATTTAAACGAATATAACAAACCTTTAGGTGCGATTTATGATGTGGAAGAATATCATAAATGGATGAAACAAGGAATTGACGGATATAACGCTAAAAAATAAGGAATTAAAAATCATTTCATTTTCTATTATAAAAAAATGCGCTTCAAAAGAAGCGCATTTTAATTCTATTTGAGGTTGATATTATAATGAAACGGGATTGGAATCGTCGATTTTATAATAATTTACTACACTATTGTAGTCACTGTAATTAACATCAGTTGCTTTTCCATAACTTGCCGGAATGATTAACACTCTAAAAGTTTTGTTTTGAGTAAATTCAGGTGTTAAATTAAATGTTCCACCTGCATAAATGACAAAATCAAAACGAGAAAAGTCAAAGTTATAATCTACTTCGTTTCCATCGGAAAGGTACATCGTGTATGGAATTTGCTGCCAGATAGGTGCATTATTGTTGGTATTCCCAACTTTCATATAAATTAAAAGCATATCCGTTTCGAACATCGGATCAGTAAAGGTACGGGCAATTTGAAATGAATTATTGACCAACTCAAAACTCACATTATTTAAATCATAAGCAACCGGATAGGTATCATAATCTACATAAACCTGATCGTCATCATCAGATGTACAATTAAAAGAAATCAGACCAAAAAGGGCTAACAGACAAAAGGGAATTATTTTTTTCATAATTTTTGATTTTTATTGTTTTACATTCGTATTTCAAATCACATACCAAAATCTTTATCCAAAAATGAAAGATCAATTTTTACTTCGAAAAGACATAACCTTTCTGAATTTTGGCTCATTTGGTGCTTGTCCGAAACCGGTCTTTGAAACCTATCAAAATTTCCAACGGGAATTGGAATTCCAACCCGTAGAATTCATCATCGAAAAAGCTCCGCAATATCTGAAAAATTCCCGAATTGCGTTAGGTGAATTTTTAAATTGTCATGCAGATGATTTGGTTTGTGTAACAAATCCCTCGTATGGCGTAAATATGGTAGCCAAAAACCTGAACTTAAAGCCAAACGATGAAATCCTTACAACCGATATCGAATACGGCGCTTGTGATCGTACTTGGAATTATTATTGTCAAAAAACCGGTGCAAAATACATTCGGCAAAAAACTAATTTCCCGATTTCATCCAAAGAAGAATTTGTTCAGGAATTTTTAAAAGGAATCACACCCAAAACCAAATTGATTTTCATCAGTCACATTACCAGTTCTACTGCTCTTCGGCTTCCGGTTGAAGAAATCTGTCAGGAAGCCAGAAAATTAGGTATTTTGACTTTTGTGGATGGTGCACACGGTCCGGCGCAGGTCGATGTGGATTTGCAAAAAATGGATTGCGATATGTATGTGGGAGCTTGTCATAAATGGATGATGGCGCCAAAGGGAAGTTCGTTTTTATATGTCCGAAAAGAATGGCAGGATTTTCTGGATCCTTTGGTCGTTAGTTGGGGTTACGAAGCCGATTTTCCAAGTCATTCCCAATTTCTAGATTACCATGAAATGCAGGGAACCCGTGATTTGTCGGCATTTTGCAGCATTCCCGCAACGATTGAATTTATGAATCAACATAACTGGGAAGAAGTTCGAAAAAATTGTCGGGAATTAGTCCAAAAAAACGCTGTAGAATTATGTTCTATTCTCCAGAAAAAACCTTTATCGCTTGTAAATGATGACTTTATAGCGCAAATGTTCAGTTGTGAAATTGACACAAAAAATCCGAAAGAACTGCATGATTTACTTCTTCAGAAATACAAAATTGAAATTCCGGTGATGTCTCATTTTGGGAAATCTTTCATTCGTTATTCCATAAATGCGTTTAATTCGCAGGAAGATTTGGATCAATTATTCTCCGCTTTAAAAGAAATTGTTTCTTCTAGATGAACCGGGAAAAAT
>CALLXZ010000435.1 GCA_937875605.1 uncultured Moheibacter sp. | reverse complement strand
TGGCGAATTCCATTCGTCCCAAAATTCTAAAACTTCTTTTTCCCAAGGAATTTCAGAATTTAGTGGATCGAATTGTCCGGTAGAAAAATCGAGTATTTTCATGGTTGATAACTAACGCCAGCCGGAATTTCTGTTTCCAAATAATTATTGGCCGGCGGAATGGGACAATTGTAATATTTGCTGTAAGCGCAATAAGGATTATACGCTTTGTTAAAATCAATCCAAACTTTACCGTTCTGAATATCTGAAATCTCTAAATCCAGATAACGTCCGCCTCCATAAGTCGAAACGCCGTTGGTTTTGTCCATAAAAGGAAGAAAAAGAGAGTTTTCATATCCTTCGATGGGTGGATCAGATTGGTAAATGGTCAGTTCATGTTTTTTTCCATTTAATTTGAATTGAACTTTTCCGTATTCTTTATAATGTTTGATTTTTTTGGCGGATGTGGGAAAAGGAATCGTTTTTCCATTCTCAATCGGAACAAACTGTGTATGAAGGTTGTATTTATTTTGAATAGGAAAAAAAGATATTCCTTTAAAATCACCTTTTTCATCTTCTTTTAAAGGCGTTGTTTCAGGATTGGACCATTCTTCCTTTAATTTGGTTTGGTATTCGGTAATGGAGTGGAAATTTTGTTTGGTACATGAAAAGGAAAAAACCAAGATCATGAAAACGATATAATAATAAGGTGTGTAAAAACGAATCATGTCTCAAAATTAAACAAAAAACAATTGGTCTTTCACAACATTTAACCGCGAATGGAAATTATTAGTAAATAGGGATCCGGTTCCTAAGCCTTGGGGAAGTGGATTATTTAAAGTATAAGTCCACTGAGCAATTGCATTCAGACCAATGTTACTTTCCAAGGCAGAGGTGATCCACCATCCGGCATTTTGATTTTCGGCTAATTGAATCCACTCTTCGCTTCCTTTCCATCCTCCAACAAGACTTGGTTTCAAAATTATATACTGCGGTCTAATGGTTTCCAAAAGTTTTTGTTTTTGGGATATTTGAACTTCGCCAATAAGTTCTTCGTCTAACGCAATGGGAGTAGGCGTTTCAGCACAAAGTGCAGCCATTTCTTGATGTTGACCTGCTTTTATGGGTTGTTCGATGGAATGAACATTTAATTCGTATAATTCCTGTAAAATGGTCTTTGCTTTTTCAAATTCGAAAGCGCCGTTTGCATCGACTCTTAATTCTAAATCATTTGAAGAGAATTCTTTACGTAGTTTTTTCAAAAGTTGAAGTTCCTCTTTCCAGTCAACTCCGATTTTCATTTTGATACATCGAAAACCTTGATCTAATTTCTCTTTTATCTGCTTTTTCATGAATTCCAATGAGCCCATCCATATCAAACCATTGATAGGGATTCCAGCATTTCCTTCTGTAAACGTTGATGGAAATAAAATCGGATTCAATTCATCTTCCAATTTCTTCTCTTTATAAATCTGTTTCGCCTTGATAACCTGTTCGATACCAAATTGAATGGAAGGATAATTTCTTAATTCTTCCCACCAGTTTTCATTATCAAAATCAAAGTTTTTCCAAACCGATTTCAATTTATCTTCATAATCTAAATGATCTTCAAAACTTAGCCCTTTAAAAAGACCACACTCACCCAAAAAATCGGTCTCGTATAAACCCTTTATTTTTAGTCTTAAGAGGTAAGTTTCCTTTGTAGTTAAGACTCCGCGAGACGTTCCAGATGGGGATTTGAACTTTAATCTATAAATTTGATAGGATAAATCCATTCTAAATTAAATTTTTATCAAAAATATTGTAAAACTTCGTTAAATAATTCAAAACTAATTCTTAATTTAGTGTTACTATTAATTAACATTTTTTAAATCATGAGGAAGTATTTATTATCGACGCTAATGTTGATATGCGGAACTTTGTTCGCATTTCCATTTAGCCAGACGAAAGAATGCTCGTCCCCGCAAGGCTGGGATGAAATTTCTCAAAATTGGAAAACCAATCAGTTTGGTTCCAATTTTATGTATTCCACGTTCTTTTTAGGAACGGGAAGTTTTTCAGGAACCGGAACAGGAGCGATTCCTGATGGAGGTCCAGGATGTGGTGTAAACGGAACAGCATTGGATGTTTCATTTAATGTAACAGGTCTTACTGGAGATGTTTTAGAAGTATCAGTAGACATTACAATGACTCATACTTGGATGGGTGATGTCACGGCGACATTGATAGCCCCTGACGGTACCACTTCTTTGGTATTATTTGGAAGAACGGGGGTTACAGCATCAGCTACTTGTGGAGAGAGTGCTAATTTAGGTGGCACTTATAACTTTACGGATGCCGCCACCGGAGGTAACTGGTGGACCGTTTCTGCTCCTTTAGGGACTTCTGATGTTATGCCAGCCGGGGATTACAGAACGACAGCAATCGGACCACAGCCAGTTGCTACAACTTCACCTGAAACAAGTTTGAATACTACATTTAGTACACTTGCTGATGCAAATGGAACTTGGATTTTACGTTTCACAGATGCAGGTGGTGGAGATACTGGTGCCGTATCTGCGGCAAATCTTCATATAGAAACGGAAGAAGCTGCTCCAACAGGATGCTTAACAGGTACTTTATATCCTTCTATCACATTTACTCCTTTGTGTGTGGGAGATCCTGAAGTAATTGTTAGTGATGCTTGGGCGGGTGAATATTCAAACGTTAATGTAACAGCAGGAACAGAGTATACCTTCAGATGTGCAACTACTACTAACAACGATTTTATCACAATTGCCAGCTCTGACGGAACTACAGTTTTAGCTTCAGGAGTAAGCCCGTTTGTTTGGACAGCTAACGCCAATCAAGTAGTACGTTTCTATTCTCACTTAAATGATACTTGTGCTACACAAAGCTCTAGCAGAGTAAAATCAGTTGCTTGTGGGGAAGAAATCATAATTGAAGAACCAGACTTTGACTGTTTTCAAGGAGACGGACTTGCCGGAAATGGTGAGAATGGGTATAGCGTTTTAGCTTCCAGTACTAACAGAACCACGGATGACTTCATAGTAGATGATACCTTTACTATGGAGCAGGTAACCTTGTTCTTACTAACTCAAGCACCTATTAGTAATGTCACTGTCAATATTCGTAATGACAATGCCGGAGCGCCGGGAGCAGTAGCACATACAGCAGCTTCTATTACACCAACTTCTCAGGATTTGGTAGGAGCGGCATTTGGTTATTATGTACGTGAGGTCGTTCTGGATCTGACAACTCCAATTGAATTAACCGCAGGAACTTATTGGTTACAACCAGAAGCTACAAATACTGCTGCATCAAATGTATTTTGGGAAGTTACTACTACCGGAACTACAGGTGGAACACTATATAGAAGTACAAACTCAGGAACCACCTGGACTCTAGACGCAAATGGAATGGATGCCGTGTTTTTCGTAGCAGGTACATGTGAAGTGCCTATTACAGGATGTTTAACAGGTACTTTATATCCTTCTACTACATTTACTCCTTTGTGTGTGGGAGATCCTGAAGTAATCGTTAGTGACGCTTGGGCGGGTGAATATTCAAACGTTAATGTAACAGCAGGAACAGAGTATACCT
>CALLXZ010000434.1 GCA_937875605.1 uncultured Moheibacter sp. | reverse complement strand
CAACATCTTTGATGATGGGAACAATGTTCGGCTTAAATCGCGTATCGGAACAAAATGCATAACTATAAGATTTTTCCGGATCCAATGTCAATTCTGAATTAGGAATGACAGTGCCGTCTTCCAATTGAAAATCACGACCTCGTTTCAGGTTTTCATAATCGCAAATCTCAATTTCCGGATAGTTGTGAACGGCTTGTATGTTTAGCTTTCGTTTTTTTGCTTTTTCTTTAAATAGATAGCCGTTGGTGTAAATACGATGATTAAGCGGAATAGTAAAAACTTCTACTTTATCATCCTCAAAAATTTTCACACTTTCTTTACCTTCCAATTCTTCAAATACAATTTCAAATGAACAACGTGCTTGTGTATGCATCAATTGGTTCATAATGAAATCTTTAATTCCTTTTGGTCCAAATATATAAAGCGGCGTTTCTTTTCCCAATAACTGCAAAGTGCTGATTAATCCAATTAATCCAAAAACATGATCACCATGAAGATGGGAAATAAAAATATGATGAATTTGGGAAAATTTTGCTTTGGCTTTACGTAACTGAACTTGAGTTCCTTCTCCGCAATCAATCAGAAAATGACGGTTGGCAATTTCCAGTAATTGAGCTGTGGGTGCCGATTTCTTTTTGGGAATGGCGGAATTAAATCCCAATATGGTCAATTGTAAAGACAAGGTCAGATATTTTGTATAAAGGTAATCAATTTCTGTACCGCTTTGGCACGATGACTGATTTGGTTTTTCATTTCAGAATCCATTTCTGCAAATGTCTTTTCGTAACCATCCGGAATAAAAACAGGATCGTATCCAAATCCATCTGTTCCTTTTTCTTCTTGGATGATTTTGCCGTTTATTTCGCCTTTTAGAAAGTCTATTTTTCCATTTAAAATAATGCAAAAGACCGCTTGGAAAGAAGCATTTCTGCTTTCTTTATTTTTTAATTCGTCAATTAATTTACGGATGTTGTCTTTGGAATTTCCCGTTCCTGCATAGCGGGCAGAAAATACACCGGGCGCTCCGTCTAGCGCATCCACAAATAATCCCGAATCGTCGGCAAAAACGTTTTCTCCGGTTTGATTATAAATCGTTTCGGCTTTGATCTGTGCATTTTCTTCCAATGTATTTCCGGTTTCTTCAATTTCTTCATGAAATCCAATATCATTCAGGGATAGTAAATGAATAGACTCCGGAAGAATCGCACGTATTTCTTTCACTTTGTTTTCATTATGCGAAGCAAAAATTAATTCCATTTCACTTTATTTTGAGTGATTTTATAAATTCCCCATCCAATCAAAAGCGCAATCCCAAAACAAATCATCACAGACAAATAATCATCTGGATTGGTTACATCTTCATCCATGGATTGAAATTTGACCATCATAATAAAGGAAATCGTATTATTTAATGCGTGTAAAAACATACAGATCCAAAGTGACTTTGTACGGTAATAAACATACCCGAAAACAGCGCCCAAAAGTCCGGCTCCTAAAAATTGCCATGGATTCATGTGCGCCAATCCAAATAAAAATGAACTTAAAAAAATGGCTATGATAGGAGAGATACCTTTTTGTAATAATCCGCGAAGTAAAATTCCTCTAAACAAAATTTCTTCGATGATGGGCGCTAAAATACAGACGGTTATAAATCCTGCTATTTTGTAATCCAACAGCATTTCAAATGATTTGACGATTTCCTTGTAGAATTCTTCGAGTGCTGGAATTCCTGTTGTCGGAATCATGGAAGTAATAAATTCGGCAAAAGGAAGCATGAATACATAAAAAAGAGTGGAGAGAAGCACAACACCGATGCTGGCGGGTTTCCAAATATGTTCAGCAATGGATTTCCAATTGGTTTTCAAATATGGAATCAAAATGAAAATAGACAATATACCTCCAAACAAAAAAGAAAGAGGAAGTGTAATGTGATAAAGTAATTCCCATCTATAAGCCGGAAGGTTGATGATTGAGCCTATTATCTGAAGACAAACGATGATGATGAGTGCTACTGCAATTGATTTTCCGATGGATATTTGAAATCCGGATGTATTATTTTTCGGTAGAAATTCGTCTTCCTTTAGTTGGTCATTCATGGTGATACGGTTTGCACTGCAAGATAGCAAATGCACGGTAAAGTTGTTCGACCAAAAACAAACGAACCATTTGGTGTGTAAAGGTCATTTCAGAAAGGGAAAGTTTGCGGTTGGCTCGTTTGTAAATTTCATCTGAAAAACCATAAGGTCCTCCAATCATAAATACAATCTGTTTCACCGATTGATTCATCAGATCTTGAATAGAATGCGAAAAAGCGGTTGAATTTTGTTGTTTGCCTTTTTCGTCCATTAAAATTACATAGTCA
>CALLXZ010000433.1 GCA_937875605.1 uncultured Moheibacter sp. | reverse complement strand
CATCAACATCCAGCAAAAATCCTTAAATTCGCAGTATGATTCAGAACTTACCCAAAATAAAACATAAAGATTCGTCTAACTTCTTTCTGATAGCGGGTCCTTGCGCTATCGAAAACGAAGATACTCCGAGAAGAATTGTGGAGAAAGTCATCAAAATTACTGATGAATTAAATATTCCATATATCTTCAAAGGTTCGTTTAAAAAAGCGAACCGTTCACGGATTGATTCTTTTACCGGAATTGGAGATGAGAAAGCATTGAAAATCATCCAGCAGATAGGGCAGGAGTTTGGTGTTCCAACGACGACGGATATTCACGAGCCTTTTCATGCAGAAATGGCTGCCGAATATGTAGATGTTTTACAAATCCCGGCGTTTTTGGTAAGACAAACGGATTTGGTGGTGGCTGCGGCCAAAACCGGAAAGCACGTTACTCTTAAAAAAGGACAATTTCTTTCGCCTGAAAGCATGAAATTTCCGGTGGCAAAAGTCACAGATTCAGGGAATTCAAATGTGGCAATCATCGAACGTGGAACGATGTTAGGTTACGGAGATTTAGTGGTGGATTATCGTGGTATTCCCGTAATGCAAAACTATGCACCGGTTATTTTGGATATTACGCATTCACTTCAACAACCCAACCAAGCAAGTGGTGTGACTGGTGGAAAACCGGAATTGATTGAAACCATTGCGAAAGCCGGAATTGCGGTAGGAGCGGACGGAATTTTTATCGAAACACATCCCGATCCGGCTCATGCTAAAAGTGACGGAGCCAATATGCTTCAACTGGATTTATTGGAAGATTTGCTACGGAAATTAGTAAGAGTGAGGGAAGCGATTCTTTAATGTTTCAAGTTTTTCATGTTCAAAGTTTTTGATTTATTTCTGCGTAAATCTGCGAAATCTGCGGGAGAAAAGAAAACCAAATTATACATGAACTTTGAAAAATAATTCTTTCATAATTTAAAACCACAAAATCATGAAACCCATTCTCTAGGGTTCACTAAAACTTCCACTAATTTTTCTTCTTCCGAACCCGCTTCAGGATGGTAGTTATAAAGCCATTGGACATGTGGCGGTAAACTCATCAGGATGGATTCAATTCGACCGTTGGTTTTCAATCCAAATAGCGTTCCGCGGTCATGAATCAGATTAAACTCCACATAACGTCCGCGACGAATTTCCTGCCAATTTTTTTCGGCTTCCGTATAGGTTTCGTATTTATGTTTTTCTACGATTGGGACGTAAGCTTCCAGAAAAGAATCTCCGATTCCGGTGACGAAATTATACCAGAAATCGGCATCGTATTCGGCATTTGGTTTTAAATAATCAAAAAATAATCCACCGATTCCGCGACCTTCGCCACGATGAGTATTCCAAAAATATTCGTCACAATCTTTTTTATATTTCGGATAAAAATCGGGATGGTGTGCATCACAAGCTTTCTTACAGACGGAATGCCAATGGACGGCATCTTCTTCTACGAGATAATAAGGCGTTAAATCCTGACCGCCGCCGAACCATTGATCCGTGATATTTCCGTTTTCATCGTACATTTCAAAATAGCGCCAGTTGGCGTGTGTCGTAGGAATTTTAGGACTTTTCGGATGGATGACCATGCTGAGTCCGCAAGCAAAGAATTTACCTGAAGAAACATTGAGTGCTTTTTGCATCGTTTCAGGCAAATCGCCATAGACTTTCGAAATATTGACACCTCCTTTTTCAAATACATCTCCGTTTTCGATGACCATCGTCAGTCCGCCACCACCGCCTTCACGTGTCCATTCGTCTTTTCGGAATTTTGCTTTTCCGTCCACTTCTTCAAGTTTTTCGGTGATGGTCAGTTGTAGGTTTTGGATGTAATTGAAAAAGGTATCTTTCATTTGAAAATGATTTGTAACAAATTTAATCGGAATTTGATAGGAGGACTATGATAATTGTAAGGAATATTTAATTCAAATTAAATCTAATTTGGGGAATTTTCCCGTCGTTTTAGGTTATTTTTTATCGTGGTTTAAGCAGAGGCACTCTAATAAGGACAAAACAGAGTATAATTGGCTTTATACAAATTGAATATTTTTGGGCTTGGATTTCCTAATAGGAAAAAATTGTTTAGTTTTGGGCTTCATTAAAATTTATGGACGAATCATACCTTATGCACGAAATCAAAATCCATGATAAAGTCTTTATTCCGTACATTACATTTGAGGAAATAGAACATGCGATAAAACGAATGGCTAACACTATTTATGAGCAACACAAAGACGAAGTCCCGGTTTTTATCGGGGTTTTAAACGGTGTTGTGATGTTTATGAGCGATTTTCTGAAACAATATCCGGGACAATGTGAGATTTCTTTTTTGAAAATGGCTTCGTATGAAGGAACGGCTTCAACCGGTGAAGTGAGATTACATATGGATATTCCTATGGATTTGACGGGAAGACACATCATTATATTAGAAGACATCATCGACACCGGAAATACGCTGGAGGCATTACATAGTATTTTGCGAACTAAAAATGCAAAAAGCATTAAAATAGCTACACTTTTATACAAGCCGGATGCATATAAAAAGGATTTGAATATCGATTTAATTGCACTTACTATACCAGATAAATTTGTGGTGGGTTATGGATTGGATTATGATGGTCTTGGGCGGAACTTACCGGATATTTATCAAATTAAACAATAAAAATGATTAACATCGTATTATTTGGCCCTCCGGGCAGTGGAAAGGGAACACAGGCGAAATTTTTGGAAGAAAAATTTAATTTGAAACAATTATCCACCGGCGATATGTTCCGTTATAACCTGAAAAACCAAACGGAATTAGGAAAACTTGCACAGTTGTATATGGACAAAGGGCATTTGGTTCCGGATGAAGTTACTACCAATATGCTTCGGGAAGAACTAAAAAAACATACGGGTTTTGATGGTTTTATTTTTGACGGTTATCCAAGAAC
>CALLXZ010000432.1 GCA_937875605.1 uncultured Moheibacter sp. | reverse complement strand
TGGAAAATAAAGATTGGAAAAATTCCATAAAAAACTACGCAAAGTCCCTGGTTCTAAATCCTGAAAACGAAAACGCAGTCGAAAAAATCACATTTTGTAGGGAAAAATTAGATTTGATAAATTAAAAATCAAACTAATAATCTTGTAAATTCCGCTCCAAACATTTTCCTTATTTTTGCGCCATTATGCGCATAGACATCATCACCGTTTTACCCGAATTACTTAGAAGCCCTTTCGAAGCCTCCATCCTGAAACGAGCACAGAACAAAGGATTGGTAGAAGTTCATCTTCACAATTTACGCGACTTTTCCAAAGGTAAATATAACCAGATCGATGATTATCAATACGGCGGCGGCGCAGGAATGGTCATGATGATTGAACCCATTGACAAATGCATCTCTAACCTAAAATCACAAAGAGATTACGACGAAATCATCTACCTAACTCCCGACGGAATTACCCTAAACCAAAACATAGCCAACGAGCTATCCCTCAAAGGCAATATCATAATGCTTTGCGGTCATTACAAAGGAGTTGACCAACGCGTTCGTGATCTATTTGTGACGAGAGAAATTTCCATTGGAGATTATGTTCTGAGCGGTGGCGAATTAGCGGCAGCAGTTCTCGCAGACAGCATTATCCGTTTGCTTCCAGGCGTTTTAAACGATGAAACTTCTGCCCTTTCCGATTCTTTTCAAGATAATTTATTAGCACCTGAAGTTTACACTAGACCAGCTGAATACAAAGGTTTGAAAGTTCCGGACATTTTGCTTTCCGGCGATTTCCCAAAAATCGAACAATGGCGTCATCAAAACTCTATAGAAAGAACAAAAATTCGACGTCCTGACTTATTAGACAAAAATAATTTGTAACTTTCTGAAATCTTAAATCTTAACGCAACCTTTTTGGTTTTTTCCGTCATATAGGAAAGGCTTAATGAATTAATTGTATGAAAAGTTTAAAGTGGTTGATAGCAGTAATGTGGATGGGATTATTTATTTCATCCTGTTTGGATGATGAACCTACCGTAAAAGTTTCCTATCAGTATACGCCCGTTGACAGTATTCAGCTTGGTGAAATCCGTCCCGCCAGACAAGTAACCGAAATAAAAACGTTTTTTACACGCGATAGTGAGTGTGAAACATTTTTCGATTATGATTACTTAATTTCCGGGAACGAACGAACCGTGTCTTTAGTTGTTTCACAATTGGAAAACCAGCAATGCATGGAAATTTCACAGGTATCGTCCAATTCTCTTCAATTTAAACCTGAAGAAAGCGGGGTTTATGTTTTCCGATTCTGGGCAGGAAATGATGAAAATGACGAACCGATATTTATCATAAAGGAAATTGAAATTCCTTAAAAAAGTTACTGATTGGATGAAAATCTGAAAATATTGATCCGCCAATGTCAGGAAAACCGACGCAGTGCACAGTCTGAAATCTACAAACTGTATTCTGCCTCTTTATTTTCTGTATGTCTTCGCTATACCAATAATTACGAAGATGCACAGGATATTTTTCAGGACGGATTTATTATGATTTTCAATAAAATCAACCAATTCCGTTTTGAAGGTTCTTTTGAAGGCTGGCTCAGACGGATTATGGTCAATTGCTGCATCGAAAAACACCGCGTCAAAAACCATCTTTATGTAATCAATGAAGAAATCACACCAGATGACAATAGTGAAGACGAACTAGAATTGGAGTCAGAACATTATACCTATGACGAAATTCTGGAATTCGTTCGTTCTCTGCCTGACCGCTATCAGCAGGTTTTTAATCTGTATGCGATAGAAGGTTATTCCCATCAACAAATTTCGGAAATGCTTCAGATTTCGGTTGGCACTTCCAAATCTAATTTGTCAAGGGCGAGAGAAAAATTAAAAGAATTGATAAAAAAAAATACTGATATAAAAGTTATGTCAAAATGAAAAATAAAATGGACTCTTATTTTAAAAAGAATCTGGATGTTCCCCAACAGCCACCTGCCGATGCTTGGGAATACATCCAAAACCGCATTCCTCAAAAACAGAAAAAACGAATTCTACCTTTGTGGGTAAAGCTTTCAGGCATTGCTGCACTTCTGTTGATGATGATTTCGGGTGGTTATATGTCGGGATTATTTGAGTCGGAATCAGACCAAAATTCTGTTTCAAATCCTGAAAACTCTTCTGTTTCTTATCGGAATTCATCGGAAATTGAAAATCAATATAATCAATTCGACAACGAAGATCAAAATTGGAATGAAACGGAAAACTCCATTCAGTATCCGATTGATGGTCAACCTAAAACCTTTTCGTACGAGCATCATTCGAATTCCCAGAATTCTAATAATACAAACAATTCAAATTTTTTACTAACAAATTCAAATCACTATAGCGATAATTCTATTTTTTATAATTCTTCAGAAAATCCTCATTCTGATAATTCTAGTTCAACTCTACCAACCCAAAATCAAAATGAAATCAATAATCTGAATAATTCGCCTCAAATTGCATGGAATGCACCGGTTTGGGATCCTGAAATTCTGATTCTGAAAAATTCAAACCCAGCATTTGATCCGTTGAATTCATCGGAATTAGAAAAATCAGAGCACGAAAAGAATTCCTTATTGGCATCAAATTCCAAAGAAAATAAAAAGAAAAAATTCAAAAATGAATTTAAAAAGAAACCTGAATTTGATCGTTTCTATCTTTCAGGATTTATCTCACCGATGGCTTTGAATTCATTTGTGGGCAATTCGATGCTTTCTGATGAAATGAGTGAATATAAAACCGAAAATAACGTTACGCTGGCGTATGGTGTAAAAGGAGCTTATGCGCTTAGTCCGAGAGTAAAAGTACGAACAGGCGTATCAGTCATTGGTTTCGAGCAGATTACAAAAAACGTGGGATTATCTGCAAGCGTGGATAATGGGTCTGCTGTTTCTCTCCTTGATCAGCAGAACAATGTAAAATACC
>CALLXZ010000431.1 GCA_937875605.1 uncultured Moheibacter sp. | reverse complement strand
AATGTTCTCCTTCAATCTTGTATTTTTCAATTCCATTTTTCCAGGCATCTTCCTTGCCGATTCTATCCAGCGAAAAAAACAGATAAACCAATTCCGGAAACTCTTTCTGAACGTTTTGTAATTTGGGAAGACCTTTAATACAATCAGGACACCAAGAAGCCCAAATGTCCAATAAAATAATTTTTCCTTCGTACTTTTTCAAGACTCCTCCTACCGTCAGTTTATTTCCTTCCAAATCCTGAATCGGCTGGTTCAGCGCCGTTTCATCAAATTCTGTTTTCAGTTCCGTTGGCGCTTCCTGAGCATAAAGATTAAAACCCAACAAAAACAATCCTAAAATCCATATTGAATTTTTCATTTTTCTAAATTAATTAAAATAACGCCGAACCAAATTACAAAAATTCAGCCAAATTGGATGTTTAAAGTTTCAGGTTTCAGGTTTCAAGTTAGTATCTTCGCAGAAAATTTCAGGAAATGTCAGAAATAAGAGTTCGATTTGCGCCCAGTCCAACAGGCCCTTTGCATATAGGAGGAGTTCGTACCGCCTTGTATAATTATCTTTTTGCCAAACACCATGGCGGAAAATTTTTATTGCGGATTGAGGACACCGATCAAAACCGATACGTGCCGGGAGCAGAAGATTATATCATCGAATCCCTGAAATGGTTAAATCTGATTCCCGATGAAGGAGTTGGGTTTGGTGGACCTCTTGCTTCTTATCGACAGTCAGAACGAAAAGAAATTTATGCGCAATATGCACAGGAACTGATCGATTCCGGAAACGGCTATTATGCGTTTGATACGGCAGAAGAATTGGATAAAATGCGTTCCGAAGCAGAATCAAAAGGTGAAACATTTATTTATAATTCTCAAAATCGAAATCAGTTAAATAATTCACTCAATTTATCTGCTGAAGAAGTTCAGTCTAAAATCAATTCAGGAATTCCGTATGTCATTCGTTTTAAAATTCCTGAAAACCAAACGGTTTTGTTAGACGATTT
>CALLXZ010000430.1 GCA_937875605.1 uncultured Moheibacter sp. | reverse complement strand
AGACGGTGGAAATTTGGTTGTTCAATACAATACTTCGCGTGAAGTTCTGACAAACGAAGTCGCGCCATTTGAACTGGAATTATCGAGAGATCGTGTAACCGATGAAAATTCGGAAGTAAAATTTTTGGATAAAAATCATCCGGTTTTAAATGAACCCAACAAAATAACGGAAAAGGATTTCGAAGGTTGGGTGCAGGAACGTGGATTGTATTTTCCAAGCAAATGGAGCAAAGAATTCACACCGATTTTATCGATGCATGACAAAGGCGAGTCCGCTATGAAAAGTAGTTTGCTCGTTGCGAAATACGGAAAAGGCTATTATGTTTACACCGGATTGAGCTTCTTCCGTGAGCTTCCGGCGGGCGTTCCGGGTGCTTACCGATTGCTCGCAAATATTTTATCTTTAGGGAAATAATTAGCCAACCTTGTCAAGGTTATTTTCGTACTGATAATTAACCTTGACAAGGTTAAATCAAAAAATGACAAAAAGAATGAAAGAAAAAGAATTAGTGAAAAAAAGCTCTTCTCCTTCGGGGAGGTTAGGTGGGGATTGGCGAAATTCTTACACTTGGGTTTTAATTGCCAATGCTGCATACATCGTCATTTTTTATTTCATCATGAAAATATTTGCTTGATATGCATACAGTTGATTGGTTGATTTTGGTGGGTTCGATGTTGTTCATCGTGGTTTACGGCGTTTGGAAAACACGTGGGCAGCAGAATGTTCAGGATTTTCTGAAGGGAAATGATTCCAATTGGTTTACAGTCGGGCTTTCCGTGATGGCGACCCAGGCGAGCGCCATTACGTTCCTTTCCACGCCCGGACAAGCGTTTCACGACGGAATGGGTTTCGTACAGTTCTATTTCGGATTGCCGATTGCGATGGTGATTATTTGCCTGATTTTCATTCCCATTTATCATAAACTCAATGTTTATACCGCTTACGAATATTTAGAAAGCCGATTTGATTTGAAAACCCGAACCCTCACAGCTTGTTTGTTTTTAATTCAGCGCGGGCTTTCAGCGGGAATTACCATTTTCGCTCCGGCGATTATTTTGTCAGCGGTTTTGGGTTGGGATTTACTTTGGTTAAATATCATCATCGGAACTTTAGTCATCATTTATACCGTTTCAGGCGGCACAAAAGCTGTGAACGTCACCCAAAAACAACAAATGGCAATCATGATGGGCGGAATGGCGGTTGCTTTTGTGATTTTGGTGTATTCGCTTCCCGACGGAATTAATTTTTCGAATGCGATGGAAATTGCCGGAGCAAGCGGAAAATTGGACATTCTGGATTTTTCGTTTGATTTTAACAATCGCTATACATTTTGGAGCGGGATCGTCGGCGGAACTTTTCTGGCACTGAGTTATTTCGGAACCGACCAAAGTCAGGTGCAGCGTTATCTTTCCGGAAAATCAATCAAGGAAAGCCAGATGGGAATGATTATGAACGGACTTTTAAAAGTGCCGATGCAGTTTTTCATTCTTTTAGTCGGTGTGATGGTTTTTGTTTTTTATCAATTCAATTCTTCGCCTTTGAATTTTAATCCGGTTGCACAAAAATCCATTGAAAATTCAGCTTTTCAATCTCAATATGCCCAATTGGAACAAGAAAACGAAGCCAATTTCGAAGCGAAAAAGGATTTGATTTTTGATTATTCAACCGCAAATGAAACCGATAAAAACTCTATCCGAAATCAAATTATTTCATCAGAAAATAAAGATAAAAAACTAAGAGAAGAAGCAAAAACGATTATATCACAAGCCAATCCTAAGGCGGAAACCAATGATAAAGATTTTGTTTTCATTCATTTCATACTCAATCATTTGCCGAAAGGTGTCATCGGACTTTTACTGGCGATGGCTTTGAGTGCGGCGATGTCTTCGACTTCATCAGAATTAAATGCTTTGGCAACGACTACGACGATTGATTTATACAAACGAAACAAAGAAGGAAAATCGGATACGCATTACTTAAAAGCATCGAAATGGTTCATACTTTTATGGGGAATTTTGGCGATTCTATTTGCCTGTGTTGCCAATCGATTTGAGAACTTAATTCAGTTAGTAAACATCATCGGTTCCATATTTTACGGAAATGTTTTAGGAATATTTTTGTTGGCATTTTTCTTTAAATGGATTAAATCTCAGTCGGTTTTTATTGCCGCAATCATAACACAAATCATCGTTGTTTTGGTTTGGTGGTATGATGTGATGCCTTTTCTGTGGCTAAATTTGTTGGGATGTGGATTGGTGATCGTATTAGCAATCGCCATTCAGTCATTAATGAAATCCGATGATTTTAACTGAAAAGCCTTGTCAAGGTTATATTCAGTAGGATGATTAACCTTGACAAGGCTAAACGCCACATATTACAATAGAAAATTGAAATAAATTAAAAAAATATTGCTGAATCAAAATCAATTTCTATATTTGGCAAATCAAAATGAAAAATTTAGCAATTAATAACAACTGGTGGTGGTCTTCGCAACTTCGAAAGTAGTGAAGCAAACTTGTTGTATCCAATAGTACCAAGCCCGTCCTTCGCGACGGGCTTTTTTTGTACCCAAAATTAAAACTTAAAAAATGAATTATAAACTACATACAAAAACCAAAAGATTCTTAGCCGATACTATTACACCGGTTTCGGTTTATTTGAGATTGCGGGATAAATTCCCTCATTCGATTCTATTGGAAAGTTCTGATTATCATGCCAATGAAAATGCGTTTTCCTATATTTGTTTTCAGCCGATAGCTTCAGTGAAAGTTCAAAATAACCAACTAATTAAACAATTTCCCGATGGAAAAACAGAAAGTATAGAATTATCCGAAACTATTAATTTAGTAGCTCAAATTCAGGAGTTTGCTTCGAAATTTGAGTCCGAGAAATCTGAATATAAATTCATCCAAAACGGACTTTTTGGGTATATGAGTTA
>CALLXZ010000429.1 GCA_937875605.1 uncultured Moheibacter sp. | reverse complement strand
GGCTGAAATCATCGATAAAGAAGTGAATATGAAATATTTGTTGGCGAAGGTTTAATCGATTATTTTGAATTTTAAAATGAAACTATATCAAATTCTAAGGTCAGATTGTCAAATGATAATTAATCTTGGAGACCAATTGAAAGAATAAAATTCAAACGAATCAAGTCCAAAAAGGCAAATTCATATTAATCATAATTTCTTTGATATTTATTCGTTGAAGTATTTATGAAATACTCAACTTTCCTATTTTCCCTTTCAATTATTTTCATATTTCAAAGTTGTGAAAATAGGCTGTACAATTGGCGCTATATTGATCGATGTCTAAAATGTAAAGAGAATAAATCTTTGACTGTTGAACAAAGAAATGAAGAATTTCAATTTAAAAATTCCAGAAAAATTGCTTACGTTTCGTTTCCAGAAACCAAAGAAATGAATATTGAGAAATACTTTGAAAACTTAAATTATGAACCTTCAAAATTCAATATCGAAGATTTTTTTGAGGTAAAATATTTAAACGAATATCAAATCAATGAATTAAGCAATCTTATTTACAATATCGGCTTTCGGAAAAATATAAATGCCGGACGTTCTGCCAATTGCTATTTTCCTAATAATGCTGTTTTGTTTTTAAATGAAGATAATTCACTTTTAGGATATATTGAAATTTGTTTTGATTGTCATAGATACAGAAGCAGCAATGTAAATTTCACTTTAGGAGAAGACTGTTCTCAAAAAATCGATATGCTAAAAAGTTTATTCTCAGATGCTCAGATTACCTACATTAGCTCTTTAAAACCTTTCAAATGAAAACCCTTTTAGAAACTGAACGTTTAATCATTCGCGAAATCGAACTAACAGATGTCGATGATTTCTATGAAATGGATTCCGATCCGGAAGTCCATAAATATATAGACCAAATGCCTATCACTTCAAAAGAAGAAATGGTCAAAGTCATCGAAATGCTGCAAAAACAATATGCGGAAAACGGGATTGCAAGATGGGCAGTTTTGGATAAAAATACTGGAGAAATGCTCGGTTGGTGTGGTTTAAAATTCTTTCGTGAACCCCTGAATGGTTTGGTGAATGTTTACGAACACGGTTATCGTTTCAAACAAAAACATTGGGGAAAAGGTTATGCGACCGAATCCAGCAAAGCTATTATTGATTGGGGATTCAAAAATTTGAAAGTGGATACATTTTATGCCATGACGCATCCAGAAAATGAAAATTCCATGCATATTTTACGCAAAATCGGATTTGAATTCAAAGGCTTTTTTGATTTGAAATATGGTGATTTTGAAATTGAAAAATGCACTTGGTTTGAATTAGAAAAAACCAACTTTAAATCATAATTTTTCTCTCTAAAATTGCACAGATTCTTTTTACAACACAAGTAGGTTTTGGAATTTCAAAAAGTGAGTCGCCACGGAATGTATGTCCCAGAATTCGCCCATTCTTCTAAACAAATCCATTTTCCGGTATCGTCTTTCGGTCAAAACGGACTCTTACGCATGAATCATCAACACTTCACAAACCACCAAAGTTTAGCACAACCTAACATAATAACGCATTTTAAAAGCTCTTCAACTGTTCTTCTATCTGTGAAATTTTTTCCAAAGAATCGGCTTCTTTTTTCTTTTCAGCTCTCACAATTGATTCCGGAGCACTACTTACAAATTTTTCATTGGACAATTTCTTACGAACCGAATTCAGAAATCCCTCCAAATATTCTTTTTCTTTTTTCAACTTTTCTTTTTCCGCTTCCATATCGATGTTCTCCGATACAGGAATCAAAAACTCAAAAGTTCCAACTCGAAATGTAAATCCTTTATCAGGAAACTGCTCCGAAAATTGAATCGAAACATTAGCTAATTTTTCCACCAACTCAGTATTCAATGATTCTTTTGAATTGTCTGAAGCAAATAATTCCAACTTTTCTTTAGGCGAAATTCCTTTTTCATTTCGGATAGCACGAACACCTGAAATCACTTCGGAGCTTATTTGAAATTGATCCAAAATTCCTTGCCAGAAATTTTCCACTTCCGGATAATCAGAAATGATCAAAGCTTGTTCCGAGGTTCTTTTTTCCATTAACTGCCAAATCTCTTCCGTCAAAAATGGCATAAACGGATGCAAAATTTTCAAGCAATTGCCTAAATATTCAACCGTTACATTATACGTTTCTTGATCAATCGGTTTTCCAAATTCCGGTTTTACCGCCTCCAAATACCACGAACAGAAATCATCCCAAATCAACTTATAGACTGACATCAAAACGTCTGAAATTCTATATTTATCGTAATTATCTTCGATATTTTTCAGCTCTGAATTAAATTTCGAATAAAACCATTCGACCGCAAATTTATTCTCAGCAGGCATTTCTAATGACTCATTCACTTCCCAGCCTTTGACGAGTCGGAAAGCATTCCAGATTTTATTCGCAAAATTTCGTCCCTGCACACATAAATCCTCATCAAACGGCAAATCATTTCCTGCAGGTGATGAAAGCAACATTCCTACACGCACGCCGTCCGCTCCATATTGTTGCATCAAATTAATCGGATCAGGCGAATTACCTAAAGATTTTGACATTTTTCGTCCCTGTTTATCACGAACTATTCCGGTATAGTAAACGTTTTTAAACGGTAATTCATTTCGATATTCATACCCGGCAATGATCATCCTTGCTACCCAGAAAAACATAATTTCAGGTGCCGTCACCAAATCCTGTGTTGGATAATAATAATTGATTTCTTCATTTTCCGGTTCATTTATACCGTTGAAAACCGAAATAGGCCATAACCAAGAAGAAAACCAAGTATCCAATGCATCTTCATCCTGACGTAAATCTTCTTCAGTCAAAACTAAATTTCTTTCTCTTGAAATGATTTCCAGCGCTTCTTGTTTGTTGACCGCCACGACAAAATCGTCTTGTCCTTCTCCATAATAAAAAGCAGGAATCTGATGTCCCCACCATAACTGACGGGAAATGTTCCAATCATGTACATTTTCCATCCAATGTCGATAGGTATTTTTAAATTTAGCCGGATGAAACTGAATCGTATCGTTCATGACATTTTCCAAAGCCGGTTTCGCTAAATCTTTCATTTTCAAAAACCACTGAACCGAAAGTTTTGGTTCTATCACCGCTCCCGTTCGTTCGGAAGTTCCTACTTTATTTGTATAATTTTCAACTTTTTCCAATAATCCTTTGGCATCCAGCTCGATTTCGATTTCCTTTCTAACTTTAAATCGATCTTTTCCTTCATAATGCAGTGCAA
Organism: uncultured Moheibacter sp.; assembly: GCA_937875605.1. Lineage (GTDB taxonomy): Bacteria > Bacteroidota > Bacteroidia > Flavobacteriales > Weeksellaceae > Moheibacter. The sequence goes on along the minus strand of CALLXZ010000429.1, from coordinate 6,433 downwards.
AATGATTCAAAGTCGCATCGTCATTTATAGAGTCTATAATTTCTAAATCATGTTTTTTGCCTAATTCATAATCATTCAAATCATGTGCTGGCGTAACTTTCAGACAACCCGTTCCGAATTCGATATCGACATATTCGTCTTCTATAATCGGGACAACTCGGTCAGCAATCGGAACGATTACATTTTTGCCTTTTAGAAAAGCATACCGCTCATCGTTTGGATTGATGCAAACTGCAGTATCTCCAAAAATCGTTTCAGGGCGCGTTGTTGCTACTACGATGAAATCTTCACTTCCTTCAATTTTATAGCGTAAAAAGTATAATTTCCCTTGCTTTTCTTTATAAATAACTTCTTCGTCCGAAATATTGGTTTTTGCTTCCGGATCCCAATTAACCATACGATAACCTCTGTAAACCAAACCTTTGTTATACAAATCCACAAAAACTTTGGTTACAGATTGGGATAAATCTTCATCCATCGTGAATTTCGTGCGATTCCAATCACATGAACAACCCAGTGTTTTCAATTGTTCTAAAATAATTCCGCCGTGCTTATGAGTCCATTCCCAAGCATGATCCAAAAATTTCTCTCTTCCTATCTCAAATTTAGAAATTCCTTCTTCTTTCAATTTACCCACAACTTTTGCTTCGGTCGCGATGGAAGCATGATCGGTTCCGGGAACCCAGCAAGCATTATAGCCACGCATTCTGGCACGGCGTATCAGCACATCCTGAATCGTATTGTTCAGCATATGCCCCATGTGAAGCACACCTGTTACGTTAGGTGGTGGAATGACGATAGTATAAGGTTTCCGTTCATCGGGTTTGGAGAAAAAATATTCATTTTTCATCCAGTAATCGTACCATTTACTTTCTACGCTCTGCGGATTGTATTTCGTCTGTAATTCCATGCTGACTCTAATATTTGTTGGTATATTATTTGTTAATGATTTGCAAATGTAAGATTAGTACGAACTAATTTTAAATTTAATTTCTAAATTTGTCTAACAAAATACAACACATAATGAAAAATTTATTTTTAATGGGTGCGTTTTTAGTCGGAGGAATTGGACTTCTTACTGCACAAGAAATTGAAATTAGTGAATCAAATGTAGATTTGGGTAATATCAAATTTGGCGGAAAAGCTGTGGCTACCGTTCAGATTAAAAATACAGGAGATAAGCCTTTAATCATTTCGGAAGCAAAAGCAACTTGTGGTTGTACGGTTCCAAAATGGCCTAAAGATCCGATTGCTCCCGGAAAATCTGCTCCTATGACGGTTGAATATACTACTACTTCTAAAGCAGGTGCTTTTAACAAAACGGTTACTTTAAGTTCCAATGCTGTTACAGAAGGACGTAAAATATTCCGAATTAAAGGAGTTGTTGATGCTGATCCAAATGCGCCGGCTGCTACAGCACCATCTGGAGCAAGCAGTGCGAAAAAATAAAATTAAATTCATCCAAAATAGAAATCCTTCATTTTTTGGAGGATTTTTTTATGTTTATACAAATTAGTAGTAGGTAAATTGACATATAAAGAGCATTTAAAGCGAAATCTGAAACTTGCCGTTCCCGTAATGATTACGCAAGCAGGGCAAATTATGGTCAATCTGGTCGATAATTTCATGGTCGGTGGATTGGGGGGAAAATTTGATTATATTGTGGATGAACAACTTGGTAAAACAGCGTTGGGTGCCGTTTCACTGGGAAATGCTGTCTTTATAACAGCTTTGGTTATTGCTTTCGGATTTAGTTTTGCCATCTCTCCGTTAGTTGCAGCAGCCGATGCTAAAAAAGACAAAGAAGGGGCCGCAAAAATTTTCTCTCATGGTTTAATTTTAAACTTGATTTTAGCTGTTGTATTATTAACCATTTTAGAATTAATTCGTCCATTACTTTATTATATGGGACAACCGCATGATGTCATCGAAATGGCAATTCCTTTTCTTTCCATCATGGCTTGGTCACTTATTCCCATTATGATTTTTCAATCTTTTCGACAATTCTCGGAAGGGCTATCCCTTACGATTCCGGTTACATTTGCCACCATAATTGGTAACATTGTCAATATAGTTTTGAATTACGGTTGGGTTTATGGGTATTGGGGTTTTCCTCGCTTGGAAGTGGAAGGCGCAGGATGGGGAACTTTCTTTGCTCGGATTTCTATGTTGGTAGTTTTGGTCATTACCATGATGAATTTTAAAAAGACAAAAGAATATCTGAAAAACGTACGGTTTAAAAATTTTGAAAATGCAATTTTCCGGAAAATTACTAATATGGGCATCCCTACTGCTCTTACCTCTTTTTTTGAGGTAAGTGCCTTTACAGGTGCCGCGTTTGTTTGCGGATATGCATTTTCTTCTGATTTAGCGGAACAACAATTGGCAAAAACAAATCTGGCCGCACACCAAATCGCCATCAGTCTTGCTTCCACAACTTTTATGATGTGTATGGGATTAAGTGTCGCCGCTACTGTGAGAGTTGGCTATCAAATGGGATTAAAAAATTATAAGATACTTCGAGAAGCCGGTTGGTCTACTATTTATATGGTAACAGCGTTTATGTTAATTTGTGGGATGGGAATGGTTTTTCTACGATACGAATTGCCTACTTTTTATTTGGATAACCAAGCTGTTATAGAATTAGCTGCGCAATTATTAATTATAGCTTCTCTTTTCCAACTTTCCGACGGAATCCAATTGGTCGTTTTGGGAGCATTAAGAGGAATGCAGGATGTGAAAGTTCCTTCTATCATTTCATTTATTGCTTATTGGATCATCGCGATTCCTTTGGGAATTTTATTGGCGATTTATTTTGAGATGCGCGCTATGGGCATGTGGATTGGTCTTTTGGTAGGTTTGACAATTTCAGCAATTATGTTACTTTTACGTTATCATAAACAAACCAAAAAACTCATTTATGGAAGCACCCAAATTTCTGATCGCCGATAATTCGGAATTTCCCGAAAAAATTTTTATTCTTCACACTGATTTCCCAAGATTTCTATTGGATATAGAAACAGAAGAAATAGAATGGTTTGATGATCTGGAAGAAGAACCCGATGTAGATCTGGAAACGGAAATTGCAAGTTTAATGGAAAAGGCATTTGATTTCTTCGATAGAGAAATGGATTCGTACGAGGACGAATAATAATTTGATAAGAAATTTATTTTTATTAATTTGTCAAAGAATTAATAATTTCCCTTCCACAGATTTATTCCTGATGTTTTGGGATGACCATTAAAATATAGAAAGAATAGATGAAAATTACACGACTTTTTGATTTTTTGGAACACCAACTCCGAAATTCCCCAAGACCTGACAGTATCGTAATGAAACGCCATGGAGAATGGCAGAAAATTTCAACGGAGGAATATGTAATTAAGGCAAACGCCATCAGTAGAGGTTTTCTGAATCTGGGTGTAAAACACGGAGATAAAATCGCGATCGCATCTACGACAAACCGTACGGAATGGAATTTATTGGACATCGGATTACAACAAATCGGCTGTATCAGCATTCCGGTTTATCCTACTATTTCGCCGAGTGATTATGCCTATATATTTAATGATGCGGAAGTGAAATTTGCTTTTGTTTCAGATGCCGATTTGTATGAAAAAATCATATCAGTAAAAGATCAAATACCTTCTTTAGTTTCGGTTTACACGTTTGACAATGTAGAAGGTGTACCCAACCTGAATGAAATTTTAGATTTGGGTTCTGACGCAGAAAATCAGCACGAAGTAGATGCCGTAAAACAGCAGGTGAAACCGGAAGATCTTGTTACCATTATATACACATCCGGAACCACCGGAAAACCAAAAGGTGTGATGTTAAGTCATCAAAATGTAGTTTCAAATGTTTTAAACAGCACACCGAGAATTCCTAAATTCAAAGACGAAAATCCGAAAGCGCTTAGTTTTTTACCGCTTTGTCATATTTTTGAACGCATGCTTATCTATCTCTATATTTACAATGGTATTGGGATTTATTATGCGGAAAATATGGAAACCATTGGTGATAACCTGAAGGAAATCCATCCGGATGTTATGACAGTGGTACCCAGATTGGTGGAAAAAGTTTATGCAAAAATTTATGACAAAGGAGCTTCAGCAGGAGGAATTAAAACCAAAATTTTCATGTGGGCTTTAAAGTTGGTGGAAGATTATCAACCTTATGGCAATCAAAGTTTCATCTGGAAAATCAAACACAAAATAGCGGACATAATCGTTTTCAAAAAATGGCGGGAAGGCGTTGGTGGAAATTTGACCTGTATGGTTTCCGGAAGTGCAGCACTTTCTCCTCGTTTAAACCGAATGTTTTGGGGAGCGGGAATCCCGATACTTGAAGGTTATGGTTTGACGGAAACTTCACCTGTTATTTCTGTTAATTCGATGGATAAATCAGGATTTGGAATTGGGATGGTTGGAAAACCTATTGATGGTGTAGAAGTGAAATTAGCCGAGGACGGTGAGATTTTGGTCAAAGGTCCGAATGTGATGATGGGTTACTACAACAAACCGGATCTGACTCAAGAAGTCATGACACCTGATGGTTATTTCAAAACCGGTGACATCGGAGAATTCATAAACGGAAATCTGAAAATTACAGATCGTAAAAAAGAAATTTTCAAAACTTCCGGTGGAAAATACATCGCTCCGCAAAATATGGAAAACGATTACAAACAATCACGATTTATTGAACAAATAATGGTTGTGGGTGAAAACGAAAAAATGCCATGTGCATTAATTCAACCCAACTTTGAAAATATCGCTGCTTGGGCAAAAAGCGAAAACATTTCGATTCCTTCGTCCAAAGAAGAAATTGTAAAAGATAAAAACGTGATGGATTTAATTCAAAAAGAATTGGAGCCTCATAATACATCATACGGACACTGGGAACAAGTAAAACAATTCCGTTTAACGCCTATCGAGTGGTCAATAGATGGAGGGGAACTCACACCTACTCTGAAGTTGAAACGAAGAGTTATTCTGGACAAATACAAAGATTTATACAAAGAAATGTATGATCATTTTCCGGGCGAATGATCCGGAAAATTGATAGAAATAAAAAAATCCCGAAAAATAAATTTTCGGGATTTTTTAAAATTATGAACAAATTAAAATCTTACTTGTTAAATTTTGCGTATTTGTTTTTGAATTTATCAATACGCCCTGCGGTATCTACCAACTTCTGTTTACCTGTATAAAACGGGTGGGAAGTACTGGAAATCTCCATTTTCACCAATGGATACTCTACACCATCAACTTCAATTGTATCTTTTGTGTCAGCAGCAGATTTTGTAATAAAAATTTCTTCATTACTCATATCTTTAAACACTACTAAGCGGTAATTTTCTGGATGAATTCCTTTTTTCATGAGATATATTTTTTATAGTGGCAATTTCTACTTCCTACCGTATATGTTGCCGTTAACTTCTTATTTTGAGTGTGCAAAGATACTGTTTTTTCTAAAACAAAAAATATTTTCGAAAAAATTATTTTAAATTCTCTCTTGTTTTAATTCAATAAAAATACTCTTTAAACGTTCTACTTTGTACATTGAACAGATTTAGTTAGTTTTGTTTCCTTATTAATATAATATATGAAATGCCCGTTATGAAATTTATCAAACAAACAATGATTTATTGGGCATTGCATCTGACAATTAAAAAAATAATAATAAATAACAGATGAAAACCCGTAACCTGATTGTGTTGAGTATCATGGCTTTGATCATGGGAATCTCTTCCTGTCGTGATGATTTTGATTTTGACTTAGCTTCAGACAATCTTAGTTTCTCAAAAGACACGTTGAACTTAGATACTATTTTTAATCACACCAATTCACAAACTTATAAACTGACGATTCACAACCGACAGAATGAAGATGTGCAGATCCCGAAAATCTATCTTTCACGTGGAAATGCATCTTTCTTCAAAATGAATGTGGACGGTATGCCCGGCTCAGAATTTGAAAATGTAGCCATCCGTAAAAAAGACAGTATTTTCATTTTTGTGGAAATTGCCGCTGGCGAAGCTCCCGTAAATCCATTTTACGAAGATGAAATCAATTTCGAAACAACAAACGGAACACAACAAGTTAAACTATTGTCCTATATCGAAAAAGCAAAATTCTACAATACGGAACAAAGTGAGAATTATACATTAACTGAATCCAACTGGAACAACGAATTTTCCCGCGTTATCTTTGGAAATGTAAATGCAGACAATCTGACCATCGGTCCGAGAACCAAAGTATATTTTCATAATAATGCTTCTTTGACGGTCAATAATTCACTAAATGTTCAGGGAAATTATCAAAATGAAGTCATCTTCCGTACCGACCGTATGGATGAACGTTCGGATTCTTTACCTAATACTTGGAAAGGAATTAAAATTAATCCAAACAATAATACTTCGGTAATTAATTA
>CALLXZ010000428.1 GCA_937875605.1 uncultured Moheibacter sp. | reverse complement strand
ATACGATGATGATTGATATGGAAGGTGAAATGTCTACGGAAGAATTGGTAAATTCAAATAATAAATTAACTATTTATCCCAATCCGGCAAGTGAATCTGTAAATATTCATATTCCTCAGTCAGGATTTGGTAGTTTAAATGTTTATGATTTTTCCGGAAAAATAATATATCGGAAATTGGGTTACTTGGGAAGCTTATTTCAACTGAATTTGAAATCCATTCCGACGGGCACATACATCCTCCGCATTTCAATTGACAACAAGAATTATCAGGGACGTTTGTTGGTAGATTGATATTGGATTCAAACATCTAAAAATAAAAAATCCGGCTGAAAAACAAATTTCAACCGGATTTTTAAATAAACTTTTTATTAATTCTTTATGATGATCTTTTTAGAACTTGTTTTCCCATCTGCTTTTACATTTACAATGTAAATTCCGGAAGCAAGTTTGAGATTTAATTCTACATTTCTCGTGTTATGGCTATTAGAATAAACCATTTTTCCTGTTAGGTCAAAAACGGAGATATCCGATTTGGAGTCTTTTGATAACATAAGATTGAAATTACCATTAGAAACGGTAGGCGTAATGGTAAAACTATTTTGGATTGACACATCAATAGTACTCAATATAGCTTGTAAATCTTCTGGGAAAGCATCCTCAAAAGATCCCATTCCGGATACAGGCCAAATATCTGCTACTTGAAGTTTATTATCTGGTCCGATGATGATATAAGTCGGATATGCGCCAACACCGAAATTGGAAATTACTGGAGGTGCTCCTCCCTCTGTTCCGGCCGCAGGACATGGAGTAAAGCCGCCACTATAAAGGTTTTCAAATTCAGTGATAGTGGCATTATTATCTATCGGTGATAGAGAAAGCATATAGGTATGTTCTTGATTTTCACCATACTCATTGTATAATTGATAGAAAAAACGACTTGTTTGCTGGCATGGGCCACAGTTCCTAAAAAAGAAATCGATAAATACATATTTCCCGGTAGCCGTAATATCATACAAAGTATGTTCAACTCCGTGTGTGTCTGTAACTGTAAAGTTATCAACTACATCCCCTACTTGATAATTGGAAACTTGTGCGAATGATGCAGGCATTAAATAAAGTGCCATACAAAAGAATAAAATTTTTTTCATGTGTTAATTTTTTGAATTTAAGTAAAAATATCAAAAAAAATTAACATAAAATTATATTTTATAGAAAATTAAATAAAATATGTTTTTTCTAAGTTATTAAATATCAATCTAAATGTCTAAATTTTAATTTTTCAATTTTCTTTTCCTTCTATTTAAAATTTCCCATGCAATCGTATATCCAAGCAAAATACCAGTAAGCATTAAAGCGATTTTTGCTAAATAATCTCCATGCTGCGTATAGAAGGTTAATTCCTCATTTAATCTTGCTTTACCGATTAAAGCGCCCTTTTTTTCATATTCCAGAGAAGAGGTGATCTTTCCCTTTTGATTGATAAATGCTGAAACACCTGAATTCGCAGAACGAACGATGTCCCGTCGGGTTTCAATCGCGCGCAAATTTCCAAATAATAAAAGTTCTTTGTGTCCGTCCGAATTTCCCCACCAACTATCATTGGTCATGATAAATAATACATTAGCACCGTTTTTCACATAACCCGTTGTGAATTCTCCATAAATCGATTCATAACAAATAATCGGAGCAATGACCGCTTTGTTAAAGGAATTTCGAAAGACAGAACGATCTTCTTGCGTTAAATGGGTTCGGACGGTTCCTCCAAAATTCAGCATGAGATCGCCAATGACTGGTTTTAAAACCGACATGTATGGAAAATGTTCTACGCCGACCACCAATTTTGATTTGTGGTAATATTGAATAGAATCTTTGGGGTTTAACTGAATAGCCGAGTTGGTCACATCTACCCACATATCTGAATTGCCATATTTCGAAGCAGTTGCACTCGCCAATTTTTCGTACGGATAAAACCGCATCAATTCCACGCCCGAAACAAATGTTGTTTCAGGATAACGGCTGAAATTATTTTTGAATTGGTTTAAAAGATAATCTGAGCCCAATTTGTCAATGTTCAACCCCGGTCCGGGGCCCGGAAAAGCCGTTTCCGGAGCTACTACAAATTGAACTTCCGTTTTTATGTTTTCATTCGTCAGTTGAATTAGTTCACTTACAATCTGAAAGGAACTTTTGTTGTATTTTTCGGTGTATGGATCGAGTGCAGGCTGTAAAACCATGGCGGTAATTTCTTCTCCTTTTTCTTCATACGAATGATAAATTCCATAGGAAATACCGATTGGAATGGCAATCCATAAAAATCCATAAATAATTAATTTATGTAAATATTTTTTTTCTTTTAAATTCAAATAAGCATACAGGAAATAGAAAATTATTAAATTCCCAATCAGCACCCAAAGGGTTCCGCCAAAAGTTCCCGTATATTCATACCACTGAATCCATTTGGGATAATTGGCAAATCCATTACCCAGATTAAACCACGGCCAAGTCATTTCCCAGTTCAAATGAAATTTTTCAAAACACATCCAAATGGCTGGTAGAAAAGGAATTCCATAAAAATTCCCTGCTTTGGATTTTACCCAATGATACAGTTGAAATACAATCGCCATCAGAAAAGCATTGGCGATGACCGGAAACAGATAAGCTGTCCATGAATTCTGCCATTGCCCATATGAGTTGAGTTCCTGCGCATAATGTAGCCACCAGATACCGATTGCATTCCATATAAAAAATGCCAAATAAGCCAATCCGAAAATCTTCAGCCCTTTTCGTTTTACATCGGTCATCTGAGCGATTTTATTTTCGGCAAATAAAAGCGGCACAAATCCAAAAAACAATAAAATAGGAAATCCATGAGATGGCCAGCCTAAAGCCAGAAGCACACCAGAAACGATGGCGTATAAAACAAATTTTAACATAAGTGCAAATTTAGTGGAAATCAAATTGCTAACATAGAAATTAGTTCCATATTGATTTTTTTCATGATAAGAAATTGTTATAAATTTTTGAAAATGTAAAATAATTGTACCTTTGCATCGGGCAAGTCCTACACAACCAGCTCCTGGTCAATCCCCCAGGGCGGGAACGCAGCAAGGGTATCCGGTCGTAGCGGTGTGATGTAGTCAGCTTGCCTTTTTTATTTCCTTATAATTTTCTCCAAAATCTGTCTTTTATTAGTTTGAATTTTTAAGATGTAAGTTCCTTTTGACAAGTGAGTTGTGTCTAAATTTTGACTTACTACTCTTCCGGAAGCATCTACAATCTGAACCGAATTTATTTCTTCGTTAGGTTCTAATTGCACGTTGATTTTCCCCGAAGTAGGGTTGGGGTAAACAATTGTCTTTCCCGAAGAAGTATCAGAAGTATTCATGGATTCAACCCAAACATACGAAATGCTTGCCGGGATAAATGCGTCTTCCACTTCTGTTCCGGTTACCATTAATACAGGAATTCCATAATTTTTATCAAACCAAAAATAAGTGACGGTTGGTAATTCCACCGCAGTATGTTGCCCTTCCAAATACACATTGAAAAATTGGGTCAGAGAAGATTTCACTTTTAAAACATCTTCAAATACATGATTCCGGATTTTCAAATCTCCGTAGCCTTCTACCTGATTAATTCTCGTTCCGTTGGATTCTATAATTAAATCATATCCTAAATCGTTGAAATCCATATTGATACTATTGTTGTCTGAAAAGCTGTTATTAAAACTCATAGGGAATTGCAATAAAACATCGGAATCTGAATATTCCAGAATCGCAGGTAAAGTATTTCCTTCAAAATCCACATGAGCGCCCAACATTTTCATTTCTAATTCTGAATTGGATTTGTGCAAATGCTGATAAATATTGCCCAACGTAAAGGTTTCCAATTGTATGGTCTGATTGCTGTTTAATCCCATATTAAAGTTTTCATCAAACATAGAATTACAGTTGAAAATATAGAAATGATACAAACACCATGTGTTTTTAAAAGGAGAATTGTTAGGATCTTCATATCCGTAATTTTCTATATCTGTAGTGGGAAGCGAATTAAAATCCCATGTAAAATTGCTTCCGGTTTGAGTGAAATTATAAGCAGTAAGATCAGTAATCGTGATAACCGGGTACATTTCTCCATTGTTGGAAAAATCAGAAGATTCGTAGGTAATTTGTCCGAAACCAAATTGGAAAATAAAAAAACAGCAAACGCTGAAAAGAGATAAATTTTTAGTCATAAATGAGATGATTTTGAATACACTAAATGTAATAATTTTCTCGAATTAAATCCGATTTGAATTTATTTAGCTCAAAGTCAGGATTCGCGAAGATTAACTCAATAATTTGTAGTAATTTTGCAGCCATTGAATTATAAATCAATGAAACCAGAATCTGCCAAATACATCTTTGTTACCGGTGGTGTAACTTCTTCACTCGGTAAAGGAATTGTCGCTTCTTCACTCGGTATGCTCTTACAGGCACGAGGATATTCGGTAACCATCCAAAAATTAGATCCTTATTTAAACGTGGATCCGGGCACGCTGAATCCGTATGAACACGGAGAATGCTATGTAACGGAAGATGGTGCTGAAACGGATTTGGATCTTGGGCACTATGAACGTTTTCTGAATCGTGCGACTTCGCAAGCGAATAATGTGACCACCGGAAGAATTTACCAAACCGTTATCGAAAAGGAGCGCAGAGGAGATTATCTGGGAAAAACGGTTCAAATCGTTCCGCATATCACCAATGAAATCAAAAGAAGAATTAAACTTCTAGGTAGCAGTGGGAAGTATGACATCATCATTACGGAAATCGGTGGAACAGTCGGTGATATCGAATCTCTTCCTTACATCGAAAGCGTTCGTCAGATGATTTGGGATTTGGGAGAAAAAAATTCAATGGTCATTCATTTGACATTGGTTCCCTATCTGGCAGCCAGCGGCGAATTAAAAACCAAACCTACACAGCACTCCGTTCGTCAATTGATGGAAAGCGGAATCCGTGCCGATGTTTTGGTCACAAGAACTGAACACCATCTTCCAAAAGATGTGCGTGAAAAACTCGCGCTTTTCTGCAATGTGAAAAAAGGAAATGTAATCGAATGTATAGATGCAGATTCTATTTACGATGTACCGCTTTTGCTTCATGATCAGAAATTTGATGAAGTTGTACTTCAAACTTTAGATTTGCCATCTGAAAATCAACCAGAATTAGAAGGTTGGAAGAACTTTCTGAAAACCCATAAAAATCCGTCCAATCAAATTGAAATTGCATTGGTTGGAAAATATACTTCATTGCAAGATTCATATAAATCCATTTCCGAAGCACTTACACACGCTGGGGCCGCGGCTGATACAGGTGTAAAAATCCGTTGGGTTTATTCGGGTGATTTGTCGGAAGAAAACATCGGAGAAAAATTAAAAGGAGTAGATGGAATTCTGATTGCACCCGGATTTGGGGACAGAGGGATCGATGGGAAAGTCATTGCAGCTAATTTTGCACGAAGAAATAAAATTCCAACTTTTGGGATTTGTCTTGGAATGCAGATTATGGTGATTGAATTCGCTCGAAACGTTTTAGGATTAGATGATGCCGATACAACAGAAATCAATTCCCAAACGACACATCCGGTCATCAATTTGATGGAAGGTCAAAAAAATGTAACCCATAAAGGAGGAACGATGCGTCTTGGAAACTGGAATTGCCAGTTGGAAAAAGATTCGCAGGTTTATGATATCTATGGAGAAGAATTAATTCAGGAGCGTCACCGTCACCGTTATGAATTTAACAACGATTATCTGGAAGGGTTTGAAGGTGAACAATTTTTGCCAGTTGGAAAAAATCCCGATACCGGACTCGTGGAAATTTTAGAATACAAAAACTTACCTTTTTATATAGGTGTCCAATTTCACCCCGAATACAGAAGTACGGTTGCTAATCCGCATCCGCTGTTTGTGAAATTTGTGGAAGCCGCCCTAATGCAAAAACAAAACGAACTGATTCATGCAACAAGAAAAAAGATTTGACAAAAACACTTTAGTTGCTTTAATCTTAATGGGAGTGTTGTTATTGGGATATTTTTATCTCAATCAACCCTCTGAAGAAGAATTAAAGGAACAAGCCAAACAAGAGCAACTAGCCAAAGAAAAGAATAGTCAAAAAGAAAAAGACAGCGTAGCTGCTGTTACAAATAATTCCGCTACAAATGCGCCGACCGATTCTACTGTTTTAATCGCAGAAGCAAAAGATTTCGAAGCGGAAAATGCTAAATTCAAAGTAAAATTTTCAGGAAAGGGCGGTAATATTTCCCAACTTTTGCTGAAAGAATATTCAGCTTTTGATGAAAATGCAGCGGATCATAAACAACCGCTTTATCTGATAAAAGATGGAAATAATGAATTTAATCTGAATTTTAAAGACAAGTCAGGTCGTGAAGTGAACACGTCTACGCTTGCTTTTTCACCATCGGTTCAGAAATCGGATTCGGTAACGATTGTTACCATGACGGCTCCAGTTGAGGGCGGGAAACTTCAGTATATTTATACAATTGGAACGAATTATACAATTGGTTTTGAAGTAAAATCAGAAGGAATTCACCAAATTACCAACGATAAAAATCTTTCCGTTGATTGGGAATTAAAATCCACTTCCAGCGAAAAAGGAAAGCAACAAGAACACTATTGGGCACAAACCTATTACCGTTTTAAAGGAACCAATGATGTCGAATACGAATTATTTGGTGCGGACGAATGGGACGAAAAAGAGAACATCGACTGGATTGCCTTCAAACAACAGTTTTTCTCTTCCATTTTATCCTTTGATGAAGGATTCCAAACACCCAAAGGCGGATCGGTAGCGATTGATGCAGAAGTAGATCCTTTGCACAGTAAAGATTATCATTTTACTGCTTTGATGCCTGTTTCGGGAAGCGAATTGAATTATAAAATGAAATGGGATTTTGTGCCATTGGATTATCGATTGCTGGCAAATAATCAATACGAAGGAACGGATTTTGACGAAATTATCCCGTTTGGATGGGGAATTCTAGGTTGGATTAACAAACATTTCTTCCTGAATATTTTCCAATGGTTGGCCAACTTCGGAATGAACTATGGTTGGGTAATTTTCCTGATGACCATCGTCGTGAAATTGGTTTTATCCCCTATCATGTACAAACAGTATCGCCAAAGTGCGATGATGCGGATTTTACGTCCCGAATTAAACGAAATCAACGAAAAAAATAAAGGACAGGACAATGCGATGAAGCGTCAACAATCTACGATGGAACTCTATCGGAAAGCAGGAGTGAATCCGCTTTCAGGATGTTTGCCGGCTTTGATTCAGATTCCGATTTTTTATGCTTTGTTCCGGTTTTTCCCTAATATCATCGACCTTCGTGGGCAATCCTTTCTTTGGGCAGAAGATTTAACCGCTTTTGACTCACCGATTTCTTTGCCGGATTGGGTTCCGTTTATGGACGGACACATCAGTATTTTGGCATTGTCCTATATCATTGCGATGGTGATTTATTTTAAAGTTTCCGGTTCCATGGAAAGTTTTAACCAGCCGCCGCAGGAAGGAATGCCTGATATGCGCATCATGAAATACATGATGTATCTGATGCCGGTTTTCTTCTTTGTATTCTTAAACAGTTATGCTTCCGGTCTTTCTTGGTATTATTTGGTTTCCAACGTGATCAACATCGGGATCGTGATGTTTATCAAAAATGTGATGATCGACGATAAAAAGATCCACGCCAAAATTCAGGAAAATAAAGCTAAACCGAAAAAACAAAGTAAGTGGGGTTCTAAAATGCAGCAATTGATGGAACAGGCACAAGAAGCTCAGAAGCAACAGGAAGCTCAAAAGAAGAAAAAGAAATAGTTCTTTTTGAAAGAAACTTATATAAAAAAACCGGACTATCTTATAATCCGGTTTTTTTCTGGAATTAGCTTTCATAAAATGGGTAAAAAACTAACTTTACAAACAATTCGATTTAGTTGTAAGAATCATGTTTGTACGAGTTGTTTTGTTGGTTTCTTTTTTATTGGGTGGAATTCAATTCATTTCAGCCCAGATAGATGATTCTAAAAAGCTGAAAAGCTTAGAAGAATTAGTAAAGGAAAATGAAGAAAATTTTAAGTCAAATCCGGAAGTTGCTTTATATGAAATTGATAATCTGATTAAACAAGCTGAATTACAGAACAAAGATAGTTTAGAGCTTCAATTAATTTCAAACAAAACGTATTATTATTCTCTTCTGAATGATTTTGAAAAAATGTACAATTCTTCTTTAGAATTACAAAAAAAAGCAAAGAAGTATAATCATTTAATTTTCGAAGCACGTGGATATAAATTTCAAGCGCGAAGTTTGATTTTTAATGAATTGTATGACCGCGCGAAAGAAGTTCTTCAGGAAGGGCTGGAAATACTGGACAATGCTAAAGTTCAGAATTCGGATGTGTTAATGGAAAAAGGTGATTTCTATGCCGAAATTGCCAATATTTATACCAAAAAAGGTGAAAAATTTAATGCAATCCAAGCGTTGAAAATTTCTGCAGAAGTGCATGAGAAAGTTTCGGACGAAAACGAAAAGAGGATTGCTCTGGTAATGGATTATGCCAATTTAGGAGGGGCATATAACAATATTAAGAATGCGGATTCTGCGGAACTCTATGCCCAAAAAAGTATGGATTTGATTTCGGAAGATGAATTGATTCATGGCTTTTTTGGATTCCTGAATTATGTCGTTTTAGGAAATTCCCGTAAAGAGAACGGTGATTTGGAAGGAGCCCTGAAATATTACAAAGAAGCTGAAAAAATAAAAGACAACAAGCATTATGAAAATGTGGAAGAACTCTATGTGGGTTTAATCGATACATATGATCAAGTAGGCGATGTGGTTTTACGAGAAGAGTACAAAAGAGCGTTGAACGAATACAAATTCCAGTTGATGGAAAGTAAAAACAAGTCCTTATTAAACATAGCAGAATCTTCCAACAAATTAGAACAATCCAATCTTAAATCGAGTAAGTTGCTCATAATATGGATTTTATTAGTATTGATTATTGTATTGGCGATACTTCTGATTTTTATGTACTACAAAAATAGAGCTCCTGAACGGGTTACTCCTGAAGTGGGGAAATTACACATCACATCTCAACACTATGCAAGATTCATAGAACTTATAAAGAAGGAAAATTCTTTATTCCTGTCTGAATTTGAAAAAGAATATCCTGATTTTATTTCCGGATTGCAAAAAATAAATTCTGAATTATCTCAATCAGATCTGGAATTATTGGCGATGATCAGGTTAAATCTTTCCAGTAAAGAAATTGCGCGATACAAAAATCTTCATTATCGTTCCGTTGAAAATAACCGGTATTTGCTTCGGAAAAAATTGAATATTTCATCCGAACGATCTTTACAGAATTGGGTAAAAGAAATCGCTGGATGATTTTTGTAGTTGAACTAAATTTGGAATTCAATTTCATAGTTTAATTTTAAAGCGCTCATAATCAAATTTTTGTAAAACAAATTTAGTCTTGTGAGTTAAATGTGAGTTGATTTTCAAAGGTTTTTTAATTTCTATTTTTACGTTAGTAGAAATTTTTAATCACATGAAGAAATACTTTATTTTATTGGCAGGGACTTTTTTATTTTCTCAAATGGATGCGCAAGTTCCAAATGAAGATAATGTTTTATTTGTTAATCAAAACGTAAGCGGTGGAAATGGAGACGGAAGCAGTTGGGGAAATGCAATTGCACATTTGTCCGATGCTTTGAAATGGGCAAGAGAGAATCAGCAGTCGCCTACTTGGTCGGCAGATGAACCTTTGCAGATTTGGGTGGCAGAAGGAACTTACAAACCTTTGTACGATGCAGCTGACACCGAATATACGACAAACGGAGACCGAGACAATTCATTTGTTCTGATTAAAAATGTTCAGATTTATGGAGGATTTTCAGGGACGGAAACTTCTTTAGAGGAACGGGACTGGGAAGCCAACGCAACTATTCTTTCAGGGAATATAGGTGATGAAGCTGATATTTACGACAACGTTTACCATATTGTTATTTCGGCAGGAGATGTTGAAGAAGCACTTTTGGATGGTTTTACTTTGACGGATGGAAGGGGAGACGGAAGTATTTTCGGTGGACCGGTTGTAAATGAAATTGAAATAAATAACGGTGGAGGTGCAATTAATACAAGGTCCTCTGCACCGCTTTTTAGAAATTTGAAAGTGGATAATAACCAAGGTTATTGGGGAGGTCAGATTTTTAATTATCAGTCATCTCCCACATTTGAAAATATGGAGATTACCAATGGTTGGGCATTTTGGGGTGGAGGTGTTTACAATAGAGATGCAAACCCAGTTTTCAACAATGTCTACATTGCAGAAAATTATGGTGATTTAGCCGGTGGAGGTATGTATGGAGTGGAGTATGGCCATATAGATTTAAACAACGTAACTTTTTATAAAAACACGACCGGAACAGGAAATGGTGGACAAGGAGGCGGTTTTTACAGTTATGTGCAGGTAGGTCTTGAGATGAACAATGTGTCGTTCATTGAAAATTTTGCAGATTCCGCCGGAGGAGCAATCGGATATGTAGCAGATGGTTTGGATAATGACGTACTATTTCAGAACTGCCTTTTTGTAGGAAATAAAACCGGAGGGCACGGAGGAGCTATTTTATTTTATGATTCACAAAAAGAAATAAACTTTAAAATAGAAAGTTCAACTTTTTATGGCAATGAATCTGCTACAGGTGGAGCATTAGGTGTCTGGTACGATCAGGAAGAAGGAGGGATACCCATTGAATTCAATAATTCAATTGTTTGGGATAATACATCTTCAATTAGCGGTTCTCCCAACCCGACATTTGTAATTAATAATTCACTTTTGCAAGACGCAGAATGCCCGGCAGGTTTAGATTGTAACAATGTTATCTTTAACGAAGATCCGATTTTTACAGATGCAGAAAACGGTGATTTCTCGTTACAGCAAAATTCTCCAGCCGTAAATGCGGGAAATAATGATTTGTTTACCGGATTGGATGAAAATACACTGGATTTAGCTGGTAATGCGCGTGTTTATGGCTTTGGAAATGGAGGGATGATTGATTTGGGAGCATTTGAATACCAGGGAGGAATGAATGTTTCCGATTTGAATTCAGCAAGTAAATTATCCTTTTATCCAAATCCTGTAAAAAGAGGAAATGAATTGACAATTCTTAGTAATGAAGATGGTAATTCGAAATTATCGTTGATCTCACTTACGGGACAGGTTGTTTATTCAAGTGATTTTTCAGGAAATACTATTCAATTGAGTTTACCTCAGAACATTCAGGCAGGTATTTATATTTTGAAACTGGATTCCGGCAAAGTTTCAAAAGCCGTTAAACTGATTGTTCAATAATTTTAAATTTTTAAATTGATAAGAGGAGAATTCTGGAAAGTTTTCTCCTTTTTTA
>CALLXZ010000427.1 GCA_937875605.1 uncultured Moheibacter sp. | reverse complement strand
CGGTCGAAGCTTTGCGTATCAAAAGGTGGATTGATAAATCCAATCAGGAAAGAACGGATATGGTGGAATACATTGACAGTTGGTTTTTACAAAAAATAGCAGGTGTTTCGATTCATTCTGATGCGAAAATTAATACGGAAAGTCCTGCTTGGGCGATTGACCGTTTCTCTATTTTGGCTTTAAAAGTCTATCACATGAACGAGGAAGCAAACCGAACCGATGCTTCTGCCGAACACATCACACAATGTCAAATCAAACTAAATGTGCTTTTGGAGCAACATAAAGATTTGTCAACGGCTATCGAAGAATTGATTCAGGATATAGAATCGGGTAAAAAATATATGAAAGTCTATAAACAGATGAAAATGTATAATGACGATGAACTGAATCCCGTTTTAAGAGGGAAGAAATAAATTCATCAAAAACTGCTGTTTAAATATAACTATTTTCTTCTGTCAGTCAGTTTAAAGCATAAGTATTTGTATATCCAAACATTCCGCTTTCTTTGATCATCTCAGCAACGCCCTCCGGAACATGGTCTTCCCAGCCCTCTTCTCCTTTTCCGATTTGTTCTAAAATCTTTCTGGAATAAATATCCAGAAGAGCCGGATTATAGTTTTCAATGTCTTTAATCCGTTGGTTGAATTTGAAGAATTTATACAATTCTTTCAGATTTTCATTCACCTTGAGATTTTCAGCATTCAGCAATTGATTGTTTTCTTTGTTTACATAAGGATATAAATAAACTACCACATTTTTCTTAAATAATTTACCAAATGCTTCCATAATTCCACCCGGAAGGTTTTCGTAATAATTTGGATTAAATACTTCCAAAAGATTATTTACGCCCATTCCCAAACCAATTTTGGTTGTGTTTCGGGTAAATTCCGTAAAGTAGTGAACCAATTTATAATACTCCGAAAAGTTGGAAATAATTACGTTATAACCCAATCTTCCTATGATGTCGGCTCTGTCCAAAAAGTCACGTTCATCAATTTCACCATCGGAAGATAGATTACTCAATGTAATTTCAAATAAGATTTCTGTATCCTGCTCATTTATATCTTCCTGACTCATAAACATATCCAGACTTGACTGAAGCATATCCAAATTCACTTTTGTGACCGGACGAAAACTTCCCCGCATCGCAAAAATGTTTTTCTTATATAAAATGGCAGCCGGTAGAAAACTTTTTCCTTTTGGTCCGAAAATTACGGCATCAGTCATTCCGTTTTTCACCAATTGTAAACTCATCAGACGATTGTCCACGTAAGCAAAACGAGGTCCGCTGAAGCTTACCATGTCAATTTCTACCTGATCTTTGTCTAGCCCATCGTAAAGAGAACGAAGCAAACGTCTGGGATTATCATTATAATAATAAGCGCCATAAATCAGATTCACACCCATGACACCTAAAGTTTCTTGTTGTAACTGAGCATTTGTTTCTTTAAAACGAACATGAAAAATGATTTCGTTATATTCGGTTTGGTTAGGGTCATTTCGGAAACGGATGCCTACCCAGCCATGTCCTTTATAGGTTTTAGTGAAGTCAATGGTCGTAACCGTATTAGCGTAGGTAAAAAACAGTTTGTCTTTATGAGTTTCATGGTTCAAACGTTCTTCGATCAAGTCCATTTCATGATCCAGCATTTTTTTCAAACGTTCTTCCGTAACATAACGTCCATACTCTTCTTTCCCATAAATAGCGTCCGAGAAATCTTTGTCATAAGCACTCATGGCTTTTGCTAAAGTTCCGGATGCGCCGCCGGCACGATAAAAGAAACGCACGGTTTCCTGACCTGCTCCGATTTCTGCAAATGTTCCGTAAATGTTAGGATTAAGGTTGATTTCTAACGCTTTTTGTTTGGCCGATAAAACCTGGTCAAAACTCATACTGTCTTTTTTATTTTTTAATGGCGTAAATTTACCAAAATTATGCCGAAATCCATGCTAAAAATTCAGTTTTTGGGGACGGGAACTTCTCAAGGAATTCCCGTGATAGGGAGTGATCATCCGGTTAATTTTTCTACCGATCCAAAAGATAAACGATTGAGATCTTCTGTTTTGCTTTCTAAGAATGGGCGAAACATCGTTATAGATTGTGGTCCGGACTTCCGCCAGCAGATGCTTTGCGCAAATAACAGAACGTTGGAAGCTATTCTTTTTACACACGAACATAACGACCATGTATTGGGAATTGATGACACACGATCCTACAGTCATTTTGCAGGTAAACCGATGGATATTTATGGAAAGGAACGTACATTAAATGAAATTAAAGTCCGGTTTCCGTATGTATTTGCTGAAGAAAAATACCCTGGCGCTCCCAGTTTAAATGTGCATATCATTCAAAATGAAAAATTTGAAGTCGCCGGTTTTCAAGTAGAACCATTGGCTGTGCAACACGGTAATTTATCTATTTTGGGTTATTTAATTGATGAGAAGTTTGCGTATATCACAGATGCAAGTTTTCTTTCGAATGAAACTTTGGAGAAAATAAAGGATATTGAAGTATTAGTTTTAAATGCTTTGCGAAAAAAAGAAAAACATCATTCGCATTTCACATTGGAACAAGCCCTTGAAATTGCAGATTTGGTAAAAGCTAAAAAAACGTACTTTACGCATATCAGTTTGACATTGGGATTTCATGAAGAAGTTCAAGCGGAATTACCTGAAAATCGATTTTTGGCGTATGATGGATTAGAAATAGAAATTTAATTTGGAAGAAATCGAAAAAACATTTTATATTTGCCGTCCGATTACCAGCCCGAGTGGCGGAACTGGTAGACGCGCTGGATTCAAAATCCTGTGTTCGCAAGGACGTGCCGGTTCGATTCCGGCCTCGGGTACAGAAAAGGAAAAGTGATGAAATATTTGCTTTTCCTTTTTTTTTGTTAAAGTTTTTCATGAAAAACTCTTTAAAAATTATTTCTTTGTTTTATCTCCCTTTTATATCAGCCTCATCTGTTAAATAAAACTTAATCTTTCCTATTTTTTTTTATCTTTGATTCTGCTCAAAAAGCAAAACACAGAGGATGAAAAAATTAATATTGCTGATTGGCGTACTCAATGCGCTTACAATCAGCGCACAAAACATTACCCTGGAAAATATTTGGGGCGGAAAATATTATCCGCAATCTTTATATGGGATTAATTCCATGAACGATGGCGAACATTATTCAATTCAGGAACAGAACGGCGTTTACAAATATGCTTACCAGTCATTTATCAGCAAACAAGATTCAAAAGAGTTGATCGTTTCAGGTAGTTTTGATGAATATAAATTCAGTTCAGACGAAAAGTTCATTTTAGTAGCTACGGAAAGTCAGCCGATTTACAGACATTCATTTACCGCTAAATGGAAAATCTACAATCGGGAAAAGAAAACCTTTCAATCTATTTTTGGAGATATGCCCGTTCAGGAACCGGTTTTTTCTCCCGATGCATCCAAAGTAGCTTTCGTTTATGCAAACAATATTTATTATCAAAATTTAAGTGATGACAAAGTAACTCAGGTCACAACCGATGGAACCAAAAATGCAATCATCAACGGAATTTGCGATTGGGTTTATGAGGAAGAATTTGCTTTTGTTCGTCATTTTGACTGGAATGCTGATGGATCAACTATTGCTTTTGTGAAATTTGACGAGAGCGAAGTAAAAGAATTTTACATTCCTGTTTATGGACAAAATTTGTATCCGGAAGAAATGCGTTTCAAATATCCGAAAGCAGGTGAAGATAATTCAAAAGTAAGTTTGCATTTGTTTGATTTAAAGTCAAATAAAATAGAAAATGTAAACCTTTCTTCAGTTGAAAATTATTACATCCCACAAATTAAATTTACCAAAGACAAAAATATTTTGGCTGTTTTGACTTCCAATCGTCATCAAAATAAAGTCGATGTAAATTTCGTGGATATTTCATCCAAAAAAGTTTCGAAATTATTTACAGAAACCGACAAGGCATGGATTGAAACCGATAAATTCACATTTGAATTTTTAGATAATAATAATTTCCTTTGGGCTTCTGAACGTGACGGAAACCGCCACATTTACCAATATGACAAATCCGGGAAACTGGTAAATCAAATTACTAAAGGAGATTGGGAAGTAACCGAATATTATGGATTTGATTCAAAAGA
>CALLXZ010000426.1 GCA_937875605.1 uncultured Moheibacter sp. | reverse complement strand
CCGAAAGGTCAGTAGAAGTTTGATCGCTGAAATTGTAGATGAAAATTCGTGTATCAATTTGGCGGAAGTTAGCATCTTGATATCCGGAAATATCATAAGTATAAAGCAATCGGTCGCCAGTGATGCTCCAGTCCAATCCGCCTACAGCTCCGTTTTGTCCTTCGAAAATGGTTTCCAGGAAATTTCCGTTTCCATCCAGAATGACGATTTTTGCATCATATCCGTTGATGTTGTTTGTGACGATTGCGATTTTACTTCCGTCATAACTCCATGCACATTTGGTGATGAAATGTCCATCCGCTGTTTGGTAAATTTGCTGTTGTCCGGTTCCGTCATAATTCACTTTGTATAATTTGTCAAAACTTGGAAAAATAAAGCGGTTTCCACTGGTGTGCCAGTCAAAATCCATCACATCCGGACGGAATCCGCTAATGGGAACTTGACTCACTTGTAAAGGATTTGCTCCGTTCAGATCGGCTGTGACCAAATGCGTTTGTCCGGCGATGGTTTGCAGATAAGCGACTTTCTGAGCGATGTTGTTTTTATGCGGTCTCCAGCTGGAATAGGCAGAAGTTGTGATGTAGATGGATTCTTCCAAATTAGTGGATTTGATGATGAAATTTCCATTTTCTCTTTGCACATAATGGTAGCGGTATTCCGGATTGGAACGAACGGTAAATTGGCTGGAACTACTGAAAACTTCATCGTTAATTCCATCTGAAACGACAACTTGCCAAGTATAAGTAGTTCCAAAATTTAAGTTTTCAAGAGCCAGCGTATCTATTTCAATATCGGCAAATTCTAATTGTTCGTTTGTCGAATTATTACTTAGAAGTACGCGATAAGTCAGTGTGTCGTTATCAGCATCCGTACTGCTCCATTCCAGCGTAACATCATTCGGAACGTTTACCGCTAAATTTTCCGGTGTGATAAGTTGAGGAGCGGTTGGAGGTTGGTTAAGTGTTTCATCGGTAATCATTTCGAAAACGATGGTCACTGTTTGTTCGAAGTCAGAAATGGAAATCGGTTGGACTTCTGTTACATAACCATTTAATTCTGCTTTTACCGAATAGTCGCCTAGCGGAATGCTTTCCAGAATTTCAAAATTTCCTTCTTCGTCTGTATAAACTGTTTGAGTAGAAGGAGTCGTGGTGATCTTTACGTTTGCAAGTGGTTCGTTTGTTAATTCCAAACGTACAGAACCTTTTAAGGTTCCTTTTTCGGTTCCGTCCAATAAATCTTCGCTGCATCCAAATAGCAAAGTTGTAAATATAGAGAGTAATATAAGATTTTTCATTTTGGTAAATTTTAGTGTTGTTCTTATTTCAGATAGTGTTTATTTCAATGAATTGTAAAAATGGATTGAAATAAAATGCATTATTTATGTCGGTTTCCGAAATTTATCTGAAGACCTATTCCGATCTGTAAAAAATGATCGTCCCGTTTTCCTGAAATGCGTTCATCCCAGTCATCATCAAAACCGATATGGTAAGATCCAAAACCTCGTATACCAAACGTAGGAGAAACCATATATTCCAATCCTCCACCAAATTGGGTTTTGAATTTACCTGAATTATCTTCTCCTTTTGTATCGGAAATAATTCCAAAACCTCCAAATAGAAACGGGCTGAATTGGTTATAAGGCATAGCTAAATATTCCAAATCGAGATCATATGTATTGAAAGTCGAACGGAAATATTCTTTGGAACCTAATTGTTGAAGTCCAAAGGAAAGATTGGCATTGAAATAATCTGAAAAAATGTATTTGAATGTTCCTTTTACACCAGGACGCATGGTTTGGGTTTTATAATCTCCTTTTAAGGTGTTAAAAGTGTAAGACACTCCAAAGGAGAATTTGGATCTTCTTTCTTTTTCCCAAACGCCTTTTCCAACAACTCTTTTATTACTTTCTTCAATTTCTTTGTTGTAATTTTCCAATAATTCATTGGCAACGACAACTTCTTCGTCAGTCGTTTCCCAAACTTTATCTTTAATTCCTTCGAGAACCATTAGGTAAACGGCTTTGTTAATGGCTTCTGTTACAGCAATATGAACGGGTTCATTATTGGTCACACCGACTTCTGCTTCCATTAATCTTTCAAAATCCACGTAGCGGAACATGCTTGCATTAATGGATTGAGAGAGAATGGTTTTGGAAGTATAAATGGTTTTAAGTA
>CALLXZ010000425.1 GCA_937875605.1 uncultured Moheibacter sp. | reverse complement strand
GAAATTCCGGCTTGTTGCATTTTTAATTCTTCGATGCGTTTGCTGAGTTTTCGTTCTAATTTTTCTTTGAAGCCGACACCGATATTTCCATTGGTTGTCAGTTCAATTTTTTTATCTAATTCGCCCGGATTATTTTTATCGAATTTAGGGATGACCAGAATACCGTTCATCGTTTTACTCGTGAGAAGTGAATCTTTAATTCCTTTCAGGTCTTTTTGACCGTAAAAATTATAAATTTCATTTTCACCCGAAACTAATGCTGTTGCAAATTCATGGCTTTCATCCACAACCGCAATGGTTTTCTGATCTGTATTGGCAGATATCATCCATGCGATAATCCCGATAATTCCCACCAAAAATAAGGGAGAGAGAATGGTCATGATGATGAAGGTTTTATTTTTGGCTTGCGTTAGAAATTCTCTTTTGGCAACGAGTAATATTTGGTTCATATTAAATTCGAATTTAGCAGTTCGACAGTGACGGTTGTGATAAGTAATTAATTATTTTTTACAGCTTTTAGAAATACTTCATTCATAGAAGGAATCGCTTCTTTGAACTGGGCAATTTGTCCCAATTCGGTTAATTTAAAAAGTAAATCGTTGGAAGATAAATTTTCCGGTTTTGCGATATTGAATTGGAACGAATGATCGGTATTGGAAACGACTTCGACATCAAATTCGGATTTGAAACGATTTTGATTTTCTAAAGAAACATTTTCAACCTCTGCGAAATATTTCCCCGATTTGAACTGATGTTTGATTTGGTTGATTTCGCCGTCCAAAACTTTATTGGACAAATTAATCAGCGCAATGTGATCGCACATTTCCTCGACCGATTCCATACGGTGCGTAGAAAAAATAATGGTCGTTCCTTTGTCGCGAAGTTCCATAATTTCATTGGCGATGATTTGCGCATTGACCGGATCAAATCCACTGAAGGGCTCATCAAAAATCAATAATTCCGGATCATGCAAAACAGTGATAACGAACTGGACTTTTTGTCCCATTCCTTTGGATAATTCGGTCAGTTTTTTATCCCACCATTCCAGAATTCCCAATTTTTCAAACCAGTATTTCGTTTTTTTATGTGCATCAACATTGGAAAGTCCCTTAAGTTTAGCAAAATAAAGTGCTTGTTCTCCGATTTTCATATTGTTATACAAACCGCGTTCTTCCGGCATATAACCCACCATCGAAATGACGGATTTATCCAGTGGTTTTCCGGCAACGGTAACCGAGCCTTTATCGGGCGCAGTAATTTGGTTGATGATACGCAAAAAAGTAGTTTTTCCGGCACCATTGGGACCTAGAAGTCCGTAGATAGAGCCTTCCGGTATGGTTAAATCAAAATTATTTAAGGCAATTTTATTTCCGTATTGTTTGGTTAATCCTTTTGCAACAAGCAAATCCGACATAAGAATTGTTTTAGAAGTTAGTGTAAATTCTTATGCAAATGTTACAAAAAAATACGGAATTTGAAGAGATATTTTTATCTGGAAATTTGAAAAATTGATCCGACCTAAAGTTTTTTATCAATCAACTCCTGCACTTTTTTAGCAATGATAGGGGCGGCAACTACAATGGCAATAGATAGTATGCTTTTAGCTGTGTTTCCCATATTTAAACGACTTTGTGCCTGATTGGAAATAAAATTCAAAGCTGTATTGACACCCGAGCCGACCGGAGTCTGAAAAGTGGTGGTATTATCTTCTACTTTATTAAATAATTTGTTCACCGTTTTATAAATAAAGCCATCTTTGGCTTCTTCATCCGCATTTTTCATGCGTAATTTCAGCTCTTGTTTGGCCTCTCTAAGTTGCGCTAGTGTGTTTATTTCTTTATAATTCATCTTCATCATCATCTGAGTTATCTATCGCATCCATAGCAGCTTCTACTATTTTATTGGTAGTCAAAAGCATGATTTTTTTGCGAAATAAGAAAAGTATAATCAAGAAAAATATATAAATTCCCATTACGGTCAGAAAACCATAACCTAAATTGTTAAATAAAGTTCCAAATAAAAAGCCGACTGCCAAACTTCCTAAAAAAAGAATCATCATCACAAACATACCCGCAATGATGCCAAAAACACCTGCTGAAATCATATTGCTCACTGAGTCAACGATTTCCAGTTTGGTGTAGGCGATTCGGTTGTTGATATATTGTTTTAAATCATCAAACATAAAATTGTTTTTAGGAATTCAAAGTTAATAAAAAAAATGTTGGGGATTAAACCCCAACATTTTCTTGAAACTCATCTTTCGCTTTTTTTGCCTGACCTTTTACGTCTTCTGCAGTTGACTGCAATTTCGATTTTACGTCAGCCAATCTAGCTTCTAAATCCGCTTTTGCTTTTTTTGCCTTGTCACTGAAATCGTTTGAATATTTTTCCAAATCTTTTTTCAGTTTGTCAGCCTCTTTTCTCAATTGTTTACGAGTTTCCTCTCCGGATTGAGGAGCCATTAATAATCCTGCTGCGGCACCGGCAGCTGCTCCGATTAATAATCCGGCCAATAACTTGAATGCTCCACTTTCTTTTGCCATGGTTCTAAATTTTTATAGGTTAATACTTTTTATAAATTTATAAATGTTAAAGTCAAAAACAATACCAAAAACTTTATATTTACAGCGATTTAATGAAAATTTTAACAAATGCCACAATTATCTGTTAAAGGCAACCAAATGCCTGCTTCCCCGATTCGTAAATTAGTTCCATATGCCGACAAAGCCAAACAAAGAGGGACAAAAGTCTATCATCTGAATATCGGTCAGCCCGATATAGCTTCACCTGTCCCGGCTCTGGATGCCTATCATCAGCTACCCTTTGATGTGATTGCTTATACGCATTCTGAAGGAACACCCGAATACCGGAAAGCAATGTCGGACTATTACAAAGGAAGAGGATATGAAGTGGAGCCGGAACATTTCATTGTCACAAACGGTGGGTCGGAAGCTTTGCTTTTTACATTTGGGGTAATCGCAAATCCGGGTGATGAAATCATCATTCCAGAACCTTTTTATGCCAACTATAATAGTTTTGCGGTTCAGAGTGAAGTGAAAATTGTTCCGATTAAATCCAATATCGAAACTAATTTCGGTCTACCGCCCATTGAATCATTTGAAGAAAAAATTACCGATAAAACGAAAGCTATTCTGATTTGCCATCCCGGAAATCCGACCGGTTATCTTTATTCCCAAGCCGAATTGGAGAAATTAAAAGATTTGGTTTTAAAACATGATTTATACTTAATTTCGGATGAAGTATATGCCGAGTATATTTACGGAGGAGAAGAGCATATTTCTATTTTAAGTTTTGACGAACTGAAAGAAAATGCCATCATCATCGATTCCGAATCCAAACGTTTCTCTATGTGTGGAGCACGTTTGGGAGCATTGATTACAAGAAATCAAGACGTTTTACAACGTGCGTTAAAATTTGCGCAAGCCAGATTAAGTCCCGTTTTGACAAGTCAATATGCCGCTACCAAAGCACATGAAAATGTAGGAACTTATTTTGAAGACAGCCGTATGGAATATGTAAGCCGGCGTGATTTATTGGTTTCCAAATTAAATGAAATTCCAGGCGTAATTTGCCCCAACCCAAAAGGTGCTTTTTATTGTATGGTCGAATTACCGGTAGACGATGCCGAGAAATTTGCCATCTGGTTGCTAAATGATTTCGACGACAACGGTGAAACTGTAATGGTTGCACCCGGAAACGGCTTTTACAGCAATCCCGAAACAGTTAAAAATCAAGTTCGTATCGCTTATGTTTTGAAAAAAGAAGATTTGGAACGTTCAGTTGAAATTCTGAGAGCCGCTTTGAAAAAATACCCTGGAACAGTGCATTAATGAAAATTTCCCAAAAAAAGTCTTTAAAACCCTACAACACCTTTGGTCTAGAAGTTAAAGCCGATTATTTCGCAGAGGCCAATTCTGTATATGAAATCGTTTCAGCTTTGAACTTTGCAAGGGAAGAAAATCTAAAAATCATGTTGCTAAACGGAGGAAGTAATCTTTTGCTGACCCATGATTTTGAAGGATTGATCTTAAAGTTGAATTTAAAAGGAATTGAGATCATTGATGAAAATGAAGATTTCGTTTGGGTAAAAGTTCAGTCAGGAGAAAACTGGCATGATTTTGTACAATGGACGTTGGAAAAAGATTTCGGAGGATTGGAAAATTTATCCTTGATTCCCGGAAATTCAGGAACGGCTCCGATGCAAAACATAGGTGCTTACGGTGTGGAAATTAAAGATAAGATGACGGAGCTATCTGCTTTGCATATCGAAAATCGGGAAATTGAAATTTTTACAAATGCAGAATGTCAATTCGGCTATCGTGAATCCATTTTTAAAAACGAACGGAAGGGACAATTCATCATTTTAGATGTTACTTTTCAATTGACTAAAAAGAATCATTTTCTCAATACTTCTTACGGAGCAATTACTTCTGAATTAGATAAATTAAACATCAAAAATCCCACGATTCAGGATATTAGTAAAGCGGTGATTTCCATTCGTCAAAGTAAGTTACCCGATCCGAAGGATATTGGTAATTCCGGGAGTTTCTTTAAAAATCCGATGATTCCAAAAAGTGAATTTGAAAAACTACAAAAAGAATTCCCTGCTATTTCAGGATATGTTTCAGGAGAAGAAGTAAAAGTCGCAGCAGGGTGGCTGATTGAAAATGCCGGTTGGAAAGGAAAGCGCTTTGGAGACGCAGGTGTTCATGAAAAACAAGCACTTGTTTTGGTGAATTACGGAAACGCAACCGGACAAGAGATTTATGATTTATCACAACGAATTATGGATGATATTTTGGATAAATTTGGGATACAACTCGAACGGGAAGTCAATATTATTTAATGTAAATTTCTTTAAATTAGTTGATTGAGAAATTAATAGATTAATTAACTTAAAACTCTACTTGTTTTATAGACTATTAACTTAATTTTGGAATTTCAAATTAATATATGGATAAGAAATTAGTACGTTCTTCAATTTTCAGACATTTAGACGGAATCGTTACAGCTCCAGTTTTTCATCAATTAGCGGAGAAAGGAATTTTAAAATTTTTATCGGAAAAGAAAAGTGTTGATTTATCTGAAATTGCAGTTCAATTTAACGCAAATGAAGGTTATTTGAACGTTGCATTACGTGTTTTGGCTTCACAAGGTTTTTTGAAATACGAATTAAACAATGCCAAAAATACTATTCAAATTTTCACCAACGAGAAATCGGAGAAAGCATTTTCTCTTGCCGAAACGTATAAAGATTTAGCTGAATTTTTATCGGACGAAGAATTGATCCATTCTAAAACTATTTCGGATGAATTGGGTAAAAAATGGATGAAATTATATGAGAAATTTCGTTCGTTTTTATTAGAAGAATTGGAAGAAAAATCATTGGACTATCAAGTTCAAAAACACATAGAAGGAACACTTGTCAGTCCGATTATCGTAAAACTCGGTATGAGCGGTATGTTCCACAAATACTTTATGGAAGCATCTTTCAGTGCAGACGAATTTCATAAAAACCCACAATGTTTTGAGCAAATATTGGATGCTTTGGCAGAATTAGGATGGTTTTCTAAAAAAGGACGAAATTTTCAATTTACAGAAACCGGACTCTTTTTCGCACGTCGGGCTTCAGCTTATGGTGTGACGGTTTCGTATCTGCCTATGTTTTCCAAATTAGAAAAACTATTATTTGGGCAGGCCAACGAAATCCGTGAAATAGAAATTGGAGATGATGAAATCCATGTAAATCGGGAAATGAATGTTTGGGGAAGCGGTGGTGCTCATTCCACATATTTTAAAGTTTTAGACGAATTCATTTTGGAAATTTTCAATCGTCCGCTGGATCAGCAACCCAAGGGAATTCTCGATATGGGTTGCGGAAACGGTGCTTTGTTGCAACATTTGTATGATATCATAGATCGACAAACGCTTCGTGGAAAGCATTTGGATGAATTTCCATTGTTTTTGGTAGGAGCAGATTATAATCAGGCAGCGTTGAAAGTGACCCGGGCCAATTTGATTAAGAATGATATCTGGGCCAAAGTAATTTGGGGTGACATCGGAAATCCGCAGCGACTTTCTGAGGATTTGAAATCGGATTACAATATTGAATTAAGTGAGTTATTAAATATCAGAACTTTTCTGGATCACAACCGGATTTGGGAAGAGGTTGCTGAATTGAATTCAGACCGTAAAAGTACTTCCAGTGGCGCATTTAGTTTCC